>JBMUHF010000001.1:0-1257 GCA_050302555.1 Arenicellales bacterium
CCAACGCGGCAACAGCCAAGGCCAGGCACGATAGGACGAGAATCCACGATCGAGAGTTAGTCACGTTCAACTCCTTAACTGCACTGGTGGAAACGAGGGCGTTCGTTGGGCCCGCATCAGTAACCCGAGTATTACGTCCGAGATCCCAACGTCATGAGGGAATGAACCGGACCGCCCTACCCCGAAACCAGATGAGCGACGATGGAGGCGAGACTCGCCACCACCGTCGCAAACCACGATCAAAGCCCGGCAGGAAACTGCCTAGCCCTTGACACCTTGCTTGTCGTAGGCGACACCCCATCCCCACTGAAGTGCTCCAGCGCCACGATACATGACGCGCTCACGGAAGATATCCGAGACCTTGTCACCATCACCGGCGAGAAGCGCCTTGGTCGAGCACATTTCAGCACAAAGAGGCAGCTTCCCTTCTGCCAAACGGTTGCGGCCATACTTGCGGAATTCCTCGCCGGAATTCGCCTGCTCCGGACCACCCGCGCAGAAGGTACATTTATCCATCTTGCCACGTGAACCAAAACCGCCCGTATCCGGGAACTGCGGAGCACCGAAGGGGCATGCATAGAAGCAATAACCGCAGCCGATACAGATGTCTTTGTCGTGCAAGACCACACCGTCGTTAGTGGTGTAAAAGCAGTCAACAGGACAGACCGTAGCGCACGGAGCCTCCGAGCAGTGCATACAGGCCACTGAGATAGAGCGCTCGCCGGGTTCACCATCATTAATGGTTACGACCCGCCGGCGGTTCACCCCCCAGGGAATCTCATGCTCGTTTTTACATGCAGTGACGCAGGCGTTGCATTCGATGCAACGCTCAGCATCGCAAAGGAACTTCATTCTTGCCATGAGTAATATCCTCCTTTAAGCAACGCTTATGCGACACAGGGAACACTTGGTTTCCTGCATCTGGGTGACTGAGTCATACCCGTAGGTCATCGCCGTGTTGGCTGCCTCACCGAGCACATAGGGATCGGCGCCTTGCGGGTACTTGCTACGAAGGTCAGCGCCTTCTAGGTGACCAGCGAAATGGAACGGCATGAAGACAACACCGGGTGCCACCCTTCGGGTCACCATCGCCTGGACCCTTACCTTGGCCCCCTCGGCCCCTTCGACCCAGACCGTCTGGCCATCACGAATACCGTTGTCATTAGCATCCGAGGGATGGATCTCAGCAAACATTTCCTGCTGCAGTTCCGCTAACCAGGGGTTAGATCGACTCTCATCACCGCCACCCTCGTACTC
>JBMUHF010000002.1:0-4057 GCA_050302555.1 Arenicellales bacterium
GGTGCCAACGATTCTGGAAACGCTTTCTCGATCTACTACACTGGCTGGAAGCAGTCGCGCCAACGTCAACAAGTCAGCGGCAGATATATACCTGAAGCCGGACTTAACCCAGTTCGGCAGTCTGGAATTTAAGTCTGCTGAGGCTATTATCGAGGCGGGGTACAAGGCAGGCCTGTCTGCTCTGGGTAATGAATTAAGCGGTATTGTTCAAAACCCTAGTCAGTGATTCACCTGTCCGTCGGTTCATCCGAGACTTGGCGGGTGGGTAGGCTGTGTCGATAAAAAGTACAAGTCTATAATTTGATACCTAGTCTCTCATACTAAAGAACAATCATGCATCCTCTAGATCCCCTCAACCGAGACGAACTCGACCGGACTGTTCAAATTATTCGGCAGCAAATGGATCTGCCATTTGACGCGCTCTTTGAGCAGGTCAGGCTTAAGGAGCCGCCAAAGGCGCTAGTACATGCTTTCAATACGGGAACCGCTCCCGAGATATCAAGAGAAGCGTTCGCGGTTGTGCTGGACCGTTCTGCGGATAAGGTCTGTGAAGTGGTGGTTTCTTTATCGTCAGATACGATGACATCATGTGATGTGATTCCGGGAGCACGGATAGCGTTTTTGGATGAAGAAAGTGCTGAGTTTCGGAGAATTATCTGTGAGCATCCTGATTTTCTTGCGGCTCTTGAGCGTCGGGGAATATCTGACCCCGAACAGGTTCATATTGAAGGCTTTGCTGTAGCGAATCTCGCCGAGCCCGAGGAAAAACATCTCCGTCATACCCGGGCACACTGCTTCTTTCGGGAAGATCCACAGGACAACGCCCACGTCCGACCCATCGAAGGCCTTGTACCTGTGGTTGATTTAAACAATCGAGAAGTTCTGCGGATTGAGGATAACGGCGTTGCGCCTTTGCCGCCTGATCTGGGCGATTATCGGTCGGACCGATTACACACACGGCAGCCTTTGGCGCCGCTTGATATTACGCAGCCTGATGGCCCGGACTTCAAAGTAGACGGTTGCGCTGTCGAGTGGCAGAACTGGCGTTTTCGGGTGGGCTTTACGCCCAAAGAAGGGTTGGTCCTGCATACCCTGTCTTTTTGTGATGGCGATACCCATCGACCCATAATGTACCGAGCCTCTTTGAGTGAACTGGTAGTGCCCTATGGCGATACTGCGGGAGATCACTACATGAATCATTCTTTTGATTTGGGTGAGACAATCTTTGGTAAGCAGGTCAACTCGCTGAAACTCGGATGCGACTGCCTCGGTGAAATCTATTACTTTGATTTCGATCAGGTCGATGAACTCGGTAACCCGCTGGAGTTGAGCCAGGTGGTTTGTATGCATGAAGAGGACTATGGCATTCTGTGGAAACATACCGACCCATACACGCAAAGAAGTGAGGTCAGAAGATCCCGACGTTTGGTGGTGTCTTCTTTCTTTACGATCGGGAACTACGATTACGGAATTTTCTGGTATCTATATCTAGACGGCACCATAGAATTCGAGGCGAAACTAACCGGAATGCTTTACCTCAGAGCGATTTCGGAAGGAAAGGAGACGCCTTTTGGGTCACTGGTCGCGCCCGGAGTCAGCGGCATGGTCCACGAGCATTATTTCAATGTCCGTTTGGATATGAGTGTGGACGGTGATGCCAATACCGTAGTCGAGATGCAGGCTGATCGGATTCCTACGGGGCCAAATAATCCCCATGGCAACGCTCACGGGGTCAGTCAGACTGTTATCACATCGGAGCAGGAGGGAGCACGGGATACCGCCCCTAAGGACAGCCGGTTCTGGAAGATAGAAAACCGTGGCGGCTCAAATCGGCTCGGCTGGCATCCAGCCTACAAACTGATGCCGGGCCCTAACGTCGCACCAATGCATCAGCCGGAATCACCTTTTATGCGAAGGGCGGGTTTCGTTGCGCATGATCTATGGGTGACTGCCTATGACCCGGACGAGCTGCATGCCCCGGGGCGGTACATCAGTCAAAACGAAGGTGGACCTGGTCTGCCAGAGTGGATTCAAAAGGATCGCAACCTGGTTGATGCGGATGTGGTCCTTTGGCATACCGTTGGGGTGCTCCATCTACCAAGGCCTGAGGATTATCCCGTGATGCCGGTCGAGTACACGGGATTCATGCTAAAGCCCTTTGGCTTTTTTGAGCGTAATCCGGCCATGGATTTAGCGCCCCCGTTGTGCCGGAAGTGATAGACAGGAAGCCTGCTCGATAGCAACATTATTCGTTGAAATATGAGGGAAGGGAAGCCAAGCCGTACGTCTGGGGTTGTTGCAAAGGGGTTGGTTTACACCTACCATGCTTATCCTGATTTTGGCCTTGTATCATCGGAAACCGCAAAGTGGGCTTGCCGCTTTCTGGATCAACTTGAAAAGGGGCGTCTACTAAAGTGGCACCGGCTGTTTAAGTACGCTGCGGCGAGACAACTCTTCCGTTTGGTTGAAAGATGTGGCATCCCCGGGCTGGCACTGCATCAGAGTATCCGAAAGCACTTGATCGCAATTCAGGTCAGGAAATATCTGGATGGCTCAAACAATGCTCTGGTGGTTATTGGAGGCGGGCTTGATAGTCTGGCGTTGGAGCGATCTGCATCTGGCAATCAGGAAAAAATCGTCGAGTTGGATCATCCGTGGACCCAGCAGACGAAAAAATCTGTATTGAAACTGTATTCTTCTGATACTGCGGCACTTCATTTGGTTGAGTTCGATGCATCAGAAGAAAGTTTGCATGAAGTATTGCAGTCCTCAGATATGTCCTCGATTGAGGCGGCAGTATTTGTCTGCGAGGGTGTATTGATGTATCTGTCAGAGGAGAAGGTAAGAAAACTCTTGAAACAAGTGGCAACGATATTTCCAGATGCAACGCTCATATTTACCTTTATGGATAAAGGCCATGACGGCTCTTCGCATTTTGCGGAGGCGACGCTGGCGGCCAGAGTATGGTTACAGTGGGCTGGGGAGCCATTCATGTGGGGATGCCCCAAAGCTGATTTAGGCTCGCTTCTGTCTGCTTGCGGCTTACAACTAGTCGAGATATTGGATACTCGGGACTGGCGTGCCGAGGGTGAGGTTAAGCATGGATTGCCAGTTGCATCCGGGGAGTACATCGCGATAGCGAAGCGCCAATAGTCGCTATTGACGAAACGCAGAGAACAAAGCATGAACGAAGACGTGGGTATAGAGGTCAACGACGCGCAATCGAAACTCAATAGTACATGGGTGAATCAGGTTGTCCGCCCTGAGTCAGTCAAAGAGATACAGGATTGCCTGCAGCAGGCCTTACAGGGTGGGTACCCGGTCAGTGTCGCAGGTGGCCGGCATGCGATGGGTGGGCAGCAGTTTGGGTCCGGGACCATTCATTTCGATATGTCAGGGTTTAACCAAGTTAATTGTATTGACCTTGAAAAAGGTATTGCTGACGTTCAGTCTGGGATTGAATGGCCTGAATTGATTGCGGTAATTGAGGAGCAATGTCGGGGCGCGAAATCCTGGGCAATCAGACAGAAGCCTACTGGTGTCGATAAAGTCACCATAGCAGGCTGTCTCTCCGCAAACATACACGGTCGTGGACTGAGTTTTCCGCCATTTGTTGACGATGTCGAGTCATTCAGTCTGCTGGATGCATCTTTAAAGATATGGGAATGCAGCCGAGAAGAGAATCCGGAATTGTTTTCGCTTGTTGTTGGGGGTTACGGACTCTTTGGGATCATCCTCGATATCAAACTAAGGTTGGTGCCACGTACCAAGGTGAAACGACACGTTGAGGTTATCAAGGTTATTGATCTCATCGACCTTGTGACCAAGCGGAAGGAGGCAGGGTACCTGTATGGGGACTGTCAATACGCAATCGATCTCGATGGGCCGGCCGAGGAGCATCAAGGTGTGTTCTCCTGCTATCAGCCAGTCGGCGATGATGAGCCGGTACCGGCTGGCCAGAAATCACTGTCGAAAGATTCATGGAAAGGCCTCTATGAACTCGCCCGGGCGAATAAGAAGGCTGCTTTTGACGTGTACTCCAAGTACTACATGGGGT
>JBMUHF010000003.1:0-3072 GCA_050302555.1 Arenicellales bacterium
GGGATCTGGTAAGTCCCTGCCTTGTTACCCTGATCCACCTTGTATCTTTCCCAGGGGTTCTCACGCTGATCACGCCACACCGAGGTACCCTCCGGGTATAGAGCGCGATGAAATGCTACCTCTTGCTGTGGTGTCAGGTGCTGCTGACCCCGGATAACCACCAACTGCTGCTTGTGCAGCGCAATTCTGATCCGCGCAATTTCGTCAGCACTTGCTGAGGCGCAATCAAGATCATGCGCAATCGTCCCAAACGGCGCTTTTGCTATCGGCTGAAACTGCATCTGCCGTACGTCATGGTCTCTCCCAACGGACTTGTAACAATACCCCTAGTTGTCACCGGCGATCCAGTCCCGATAGACGAACTGAATACTATCTCTTGGCAACACCGACTGGGCAATACGTTTTACGTTTGGGAATTCATCAACAGGGGGGTGTCCCCTCTCCGGGCGCAGCCAAGTTGTCAGCATAAAGAGATAAATATCCACCGCGCTGAAACGCTCGCCGAGTACCCAGGGGTTGTCACCGATCTGGTCATCGATCACGCCCCAGGTTTCACGCAGACGGCGCGCTCCGCGGATTTGCGCGCTCGGCTCATCCTCTGGGGTATCCGCAAACCGATCCGGGTAATAGTCAAGCTGGAACGCGTTTTGAACAGAACTTGTGAAGTAAACCAAAGTCTGGAGATACAACCCGCGGGCGGGGTCATCAGGCACTGGGGCAAGTCCCGCCTCGGGATGACGGTCACACAGAAATACCGTGATCGCAGCGCACTCATACATCGCATTTTCCCCCCACTTCAGGACGGGGAGCCATCCGTTGGGATTGAGGGCGAGTTGTTCAGGAGGGCGGGATTTATCCATATCGATGGTCGATTCGATCAGTTCGTATGGTGCGCCGATCTCTTCAAGTATTACCCGAGTTCCCATTGCGGCGCTTCCTGGTGCATAAAAAAGCTGATAGGTCATTGGTTCTTTTCTTTTTTCATGTTGAAAATTCGGAGACTTCGCTTATCGATACCTTAATGGTTAATAGGTCCATCTCTCTGTATAAGGACGGATCTCAACTTCATTGCTCCAGGCCGATTTAGGTTGCTGAAAGGTAAGCCAGTATGATTCCGCGACATCATCCGGGTCAGCAAGTTTCTCAGGATCATAATCGGAACCGTATAGTTCTTTCATGACCGGCACATCAAGATCGCAATCGAGTCGAAAGTGAGCAATATGAATACCGTCCCCAGCATAGGCCTTTGAAAGACTCTGTGCCAGAGCGCGCAAGCCGAACTTGCCTATGGCATACAAGGGAAAGCGTGCAGATCCGCGAAACGCCGCCGTAGCGCTTGAGAAGAAGATACTTCCCGCGCCCCTATCTATCATCTTAGGGAGCACGGATTTTGCGGCAGCAAACGCCCCCATGACTTCTTCCCGGAAAATTTTTTCGAGCGCTTCGTAGGTCATATCCAATGGCGCGCACGAATCAAAATTCCCACGCACGTTGTAAATCAAAAGCTTAATCTCACCCATTTCCCGGTTGATCTTTGCGACAGCTGATTCGACTGTCTGCGGCTCGACCACATCGGCCTGATAAAAGCGGGCTGTGCCTGACTTCTGCGCTACCGCCTCAATCGCAGCAGTGCATCCCTCTTCAGAGCGCGAAACCAGACCAAGATCAAAGCCGCGACTGGCGAACTTGACGGCGAGCGCCCGACCGAGCCCCTCCCCCGCCCCGATGATGACGCATACGGGTTTTGTCATAAGTTAATTCGGATCGCCTTTGGAAGGTATCCTTATATCAGTCCAGATAGGCTCTGTCATCGCAACTGGCAGAGTAACATAGGCTGGCATCCGTCCAGATAGCGCGGGTGAAATCTGTACCAGAAAGATCCGCGCCTGAAAGATTCGCCCCGGCAAGATTTGCCTCGCGAAAGTCCGCCCCGGGCAGCACGGCCCACCCAAGATCGGCGCCGGTGAGATCAGCCCCGGTAAAAAAAACCCCCGGACCGATAGCCTGGCGGATATTTGCGGATACGAGACTTGCCCCGGAAAAATCCGCCTGCTTCATTCTTGCAATCAGCAAAGATGCACCCGAAAGATCTGCACCACGAAAACTTGCATTTTCAAGTATCGCCTCGGAGAGGTCCGCCTTTGAAAGATCGGCTCCGGTCAGCTCGGCCCGGATCAGCACTGCTTTTCGTGCATCAACATTGGCAAGATAGGCGCCAGTGAGGTCGGCAGCGGTCAGCTTCGCCCGGTTGATATTGGCGCCACTGAGGTTTGCCTCACTTAGATCAGCCCGCTCGAGAAAGGCCATCCATAACGTGGCCCCAGCAAGATCCGCGCCGGCAAGATCCGCATCGTTTAACCGGCACCAGACGCAACTATTGCTGGACTCAAGCTCCTCACGATCAGATTCACAACCGCCGATCAGAACCAGCGCAAAGATGATCAGAAGCGCTTGGCAGGGTCTAATACGGTTCAACTTACGGCCATCTGCCAGAGCGTTGTTGGCTCTTATCCATATAGCGCGGATGCAGCGCAAAGTCGAGAAGATTTCGCGAGCCGCACGCGCAAGCACCGGCATCGAGCACATCACCATGATTTGCGACATGCTGCACGACGACTGATCACCCATACCGGTTTTGTCATAAATTAGTTCGGATTGCCCCTGGAGAATGTATTTAACTTAGTATGGGAATGTTCGATCTCCGCGGCAGGCAGATTAACACCGACTGACAGGACTTCAGGACACACTGATGAACTCTCTATGCTGGGGATCGCGATATCTATCGCCAGCAAACCCGGAGCGTGACGCCCAAAGCACAAGGATCAAGCATTTCTGACCATTAGCCCCATTCATGCGCTGAGTTCGGTAAATTCATAGATTCGCAGACTCCTTTCGTTTCCAATAATATCCGAAGGCGCGAGCCAGGCGAGTCGAATTTCGTTATATACAATCAATAGCGGCGACGGTTTTACCCATTTTCCGGTTCTGGGATTCTTGCTAAAAAGCGGTCACATGAAAATCTCTACACATAATCTCGGCCTTGCGCTTTTAATGTTATGTCTAATTCAAATG
>JBMUHF010000005.1:0-1991 GCA_050302555.1 Arenicellales bacterium
CAAGGTTTGCGCGAAGGACATCTTCCGACCCCTCTTCTCCACCCGTCAGGTCCAGACCGGGAAGTGCCTCACGAATTGTTTTCAAAGCGGCCTCGGCCGACTCTGCAGAACGGAGAGTGACCGTAATGCCCCCCGAGGTATCGCGGGCGATACCTCGGTAACGAATCTTGGCCTCCCGAAGCGTCGAACGCAGATCCGTAACATATCGATCCTCCGCGCGGCGTTGGGCAGACTCCATATCAACCTCAAGGAGGAAGTGGACACCGCCGCGAAGATCGAGGCCGAGATACATGGGCAGCGCGCCGAGCCCAGATAGCCAATCTGGCGCCGCTGGTAGCAACGTCAACGCAATGGTGTAGCCTACTGGAAGTCGAACCTCCAGCATGTCACGGGCTTGTAACTGGGCATCTGTAGTGGCAAACCGGATACGAATCCCCGAATCGTCGAGCGCCAGCGAGTCGTAGCTAAGGCCCGCCTCATCCAATACTTTTTGTACCTGCTCAAACTGATCCGCGCCGAGACTCCCCCCGCGCGCCCCGCGCAATTGAATGCCCGGATCATCGCCAAAAAGGTTCGGCAGCGCGTAAAACGCGCCTGGCAGGATAACCACCGCAATGACCAGCCATTTCCACCACGGCGTATGATTGCGCATCGACTTAATAGGTACCCTTGGGCATAACCTGCGAGACGGCTTGTCTTTGCACCTTGACGTTCAGTCCACTGGAGATTTCGACGGTAATAAAATTGTCGTCGACCTCTATTACTTTCCCCAGAAGACCCCCGTTGGTGACCACCTCTTCCCCTTTAGCCAATGCCGCGACCATCTCCTTATGCTGCTTTGAGCGCTTTTGCTGAGGACGGATCAATAAAAAATAGAAAAGGACAAAAATGACGACCAGGGGCAGGAGACTGAACAAGCTTCCGCCTGCGTCTCCCCCGGCCTGGGCAAAAGCGTCGGAAATCAGAAAATCCATTTTGCTCCCTCTTAATTCAGGACGTAGAAAGGCGCGCGATTATGCCACATCATCGTTTTGACCGCCGAAAACCGCCATAAATTCGGTGGCAAAGGCTTGAAAGCGCCCGAGGACGATTGCATCACGGATATCGGACATCAAGCTCTGGAAAAAGACCAGATTATGCAATGTACACAGTCTTGGCCCCAGCAGTTCACCAGTGACATGTAAATGACGCAGATAGGCCCGGCTGAACTGTTTGCAGCCTGGACACGGGCAGTCCGGATCTACTGGTCGGGTATCGTCACGGTTGGCTGCATTTTTTAGGCGTACGATGCCACGCCGGGTGTATAGCCAGCCGTTACGGGCGTTTCGAGTCGGCAGAACGCAGTCGAACATATCAATGCCGCACGCCACTCCAGCAAGCAAGTCTTCAGGCTTGCCCACGCCCATGAGATATCGCGGCTGATCGGCTGGCATGGCGGGAGCAATAGCATCCAATATTCTCAGCATATCCTCTTTGGGCTCGCCTACAGAAAGGCCGCCAAGCGCATAGCCATCAAAACCAATCTCCTGTAGACGCTCAAGCGCTTCCAGTCGGAGTGCTTCATGCATGCCGCCCTGGGCAATCCCAAAAAGGGCCTGCTCGGGGGCAAGCGAGTAGTTCCGACAGCGTTCTGCCCAACGAAGGGACAACGCCATGGACTCACGTGCCTGGTCAACGGTTGCGGGATAGTCGGTGCATTCATCAAAGCACATGACGATGTCTGAGCCCAACGCTCTTTGCACCTGCATGGATGTCTCTGGACTGAGAAAAACACTAGACCCATCCACCGGCGAACGAAAAGTCACGCCATCCTCTTTGATATCTTTCTTCTTGGCCAGACTCCATACCTGAAAGCCTCCGGAGTCAGTGAGAATCGGACCGGCCCATCCCATGAAATCATGAAGACTTCCATGCAGGTTGATGATGTCAGTCCCCGGCCTCAGCATGAGATGAAAGGTGTTTCCCAGGATGACTTGAGCCCCAGTGGAGGC
>JBMUHF010000006.1:0-3131 GCA_050302555.1 Arenicellales bacterium
GGGCGCCGATGGCCAGGAAGGGCTGGACGCCTTTATCAATAAGCGTCTGCCCACATTTACCGGTCGACACTGACTGGCTGCCGGCTGTGACCATGCACTGGGATTTTTCTGATCACAACGTTCTTGTAATCGGCGGGAGTAGCGGAATCAATCTTGGTATCGCGCAAGGCTTTGCCGAGGCTGGCGCAAAACTTGGGGTCGTCAGCCGATCCCAGGAAAAAGTGGATGCCGCTGTAAGAACACTTTCCACGCAGACCGAGGCCATCGGCTTCAGCGCCGATGTCCGTGATTACGAAGCTATCGCTACCTGCAGTCACGATTTCTGTGAACATTTCGGTCCAATAGATGTTCTGGTCTCAGGTGCAGCTGGCAATTTTCCTGCCCCAGTAACCGGTATGTCCGCGAACGGCTTTAAAGCAGTAATCGATATCGACCTCCTAGGAACCTTTCATGTACTGCGGAGCGCTCACGCTTTTCTGACAAAGCCCGGCAGCACAGTAATCAATATCTCGGCACCACAAGCATTCCAGCCAATGGAGATGCAGGCTCACGTCTGTGCCGCCAAAGCCGGTGTCGACATGCTGACCCGGGTGCTGGCCATGGAATGGGGATGCGACGGTGTTCGGGTCAACTCCATCGTTCCGGGTCCGATTGCAGACACCGAGGGAATGGCTCGTCTTGCCCCGACCCGGGAAATCCAGAGGGCGGTGACTGAATCCGTACCGCTCGGCCGGCAGGGAGCAAAAGAGGACATTGCAGCCGCCGCAATGTTTCTGGCATCTCCCGCGGCGTCATACATCACCGGGGTCATTCTGCCGGTCGATGGAGGCTGGTCGCTCGGTGGGGTTGCTTCTCTCGGTAGTGCACTCAAATCAGTAACGTCGTCGTGACCAAGTCTTCCTCACGGGCAACACGGAATTCGCCGGCACTCGATCCCCGTCTTGCCCGCAACTACAGCGAGAAAAACAGCGACGAGGTGCGCCTCACCTACCGCGACTGGGCGGATGCCTATGACAGCGAACTTCTGGATGAGTTCGGATACCAGGCGCCTAATGCTGCAGTCGAGACCCTACACAAACATCTGCCGTCACTAGACAGTGTCATCCTTGACATGGGCTGTGGCACAGGCCTTGTCGGGGAACTGCTGCACAACCTTGGGTATCGTCACCTAGACGGCCTAGATCTGTCACCGGAAATGCTGGAGAAAGCAAAAGCCCGGGGTGTCTACCGCACTCTGGGCGAAGCGGACCTGACAGAAACACTTGAGATTGAGCGGATCTATGACGCGGTAATCTGCGTGGGTGTTTTTTCGCATCAGCGCAATCAGGCCTTCGATCTGGTTAAACTCTTCGCAGGCCTGAAAGCCGGCGGGGTACTGGTCGCCACAGTCAACGGCAAGGGCTGGCGCGACATTGGTTGGGAGACGCTGCTTGAACAAAGCGAGCGCAAGCATGGGTTTCAGATCGAAGAGATTTTAGATATCCCTTATCTCACCCGACAGGATATCCCGGGAAAGCTCCTGATGATTCGCCCGAAACCACAATCCAGGTAGATGTCCCGAACGCCATGACGAGTGCATGGCCCCTAAAGCGCCCTGTCGCCCGGGTGATATTCAAGCAGATGCAAGTGCCGTATGATCCGACGGCTGTGAGCCTGACCCCGCTTGTCTGAATGATTTGACGCTCTCCTCCGCTAACCGTCGTGTCGGTATACCGCTGGTTCTGCTTGCTGGCATTTTCTGGAGCACCTCGGGCATCCTCTACCGGCTGATCCAGGAAGCCACTCCCTGGCACGTACTGTTGTACCGCTCCCTCGCGCTGATGGCGGCATTGAGCCTATGGCTCGGTTGGCGTTATCGGGGTCAGGTGCGCGAGACCCTCGCCCGAGCCGGCCTTCCAGCACTAGTGGGCGGTTTGTGTCTCGGCACGGCTTTTGCCGGCTATATTCTGGCTCTGGAATACACTACTGTGGCTAACGCAATGTTCTTGCTTGCAAGCGCCCCGTTTTTTGCCGCGCTTGCCGGCTGGGTCATACTGGGCGAACGAATCGCCGCCTACATGTGGACCGCCATGGCCTTGGCCGCTGTCGGTATCTGCATCATGGCTGGAGAAGAACTGTCGGTTGGAAAAGGTCTTGGGGAAGGATTCGCGCTGGTAGCAGCGCTGGGCTTTGCGGGGCTTACTATTTCGCTCCGGATGCGAGTCGGTACTGACAAGCTCATCACGATCTTTCTTGCCACCCTGGTCGCATCTCTCTATGGGCTCGCAGGAATCGGTTTTTCTGGATGGGAGTTCTCCATTCCCTGGGTGGATCTAGTGAACTGCTTGGGCATGGGGTGGTTCCAGATCGGACTCGGCTTCGCGCTCTTCACTGCCGGCGCCAAACATCTGCAGGCCGTGGAGCTCACTCTCTTGTCGATGACCGAAGTCATTGCCGGACCCATCATCGTATGGATAGGTATCGGGGAGATCCCTTCGGAATCATCTATCACCGGGGGCGCACTGATTCTTGTGGCGATCACACTGATGGCACTGGTAGGCGCGAGGGCACCGGGTCGGACGCCCCGGTTTGAAGCACCGATTTCGTAGGTGCGACGTACGCGCATCAATCTAACGCAAAAAAAACGGCTGGGAGTGCGGATGACACTCACCAGCCGTCCTCTGAAGAGGATGTTCAGTCTGTCACATCGATCATGTTAGGCATTTCCTTAACGTCGTTGTGAAACATCTCACCCATTTCGCCTAGGGTTTCGATAATCGCCTCAGGGCTGTTGGCCTTCCATCAACAGTACATCGCCATCTCATCCTCTCCGGCATTCCAATTAATCTGGAAGGAAGCGTTATCGTTTTTCAATTTAGCGCGTAAACGCATCCTAACAAATGTTTTGCTCCGTTTCATGATAGGGAAAAGACAGACAGATAAAGTCTTCCAACACGGCGTTTTACGGGAACCGCTCAACTGCGCATCTTGTCAAAGGCTTTTATGTCCGGATCCATCGGCGTTGAGGGCAGCCTGCGGCTGGCGTAGACATTTGCCTGAGGCTGAAACCAGTCGGCTGACTCAATCAGACCCACACGGACACCCAGTCGAGACGGTGCCTTGCTGTTACTGTGATAGACGTGTGACCCGCA
>JBMUHF010000007.1:0-15701 GCA_050302555.1 Arenicellales bacterium
CATCATCATTAACGGTCAACCAAAATGGTTTATCATCAATATCAGCAGCTAGTAACATTGCATTTGATTCAACACCAGCCATTTTTTTAGGCTCTAAGTTTGCAACAACAATTACTGTTAGAGGACGGCTCGGTTTCAGAACCCGCCGATACAATATCGAAGTCAAAACCAATCGTGCCCACCAAGGGGTCTTCGCTCATCGCTACGGCCCCTGTACCAATGCCGCTATCACCATCCCACGAACCCTCAAACCTCCAGCCCTTGGCATAGCCCGCGACGATCTCTATCACCGCAGTATCAGCATCATCGTCAGTGGTGACATCAAACGACATCGCACCGTAGTCGCCGAAATAGGATAAGTCCGAGCAGTACTCCAGAGCCGCAGCTGACAACGGCGTGGCCATTAGAAACACTAGCAGTGCTCCGGCCGCTCTTATATTAAGCTTTGTTGTTCTCATCGAATTAACCTCCCGAACCTTCTATCAGAGATTCAATATTCAAAGAATTAGCGCGCCACGTAACAGACCTGGTAAATGATCATTACCGTTGCCATAAGCAACGCGTAGAAAAGTGTCGCGGCTGACGTCAAACTTCGGTGTTGCAGCATAGTTCGACCCCCATAACTCATCGTTCGTATTCCGACGATAAGCCAAACAGTCGCAGCAGTATGTGATGTCCATCACCTTATTCATTGACTGGGCTGCGAAGGTCCTGTCGAAGCGACAATCCTATCAGTAACGGGTGCTGGAGATGATCCCGTAGATGATGCCGAAAAGGCATAAAGCGACAAACGAGCCCGCAAAAACCCCCAGACTGATTATCACCAGATCGGTCGCCTGCTCGACACTAAATCCCAACGTCTCCGACAACCACACGATCACTTGCTGCATATGCTTCCTCTGCTATCTAACCTGCGACTGGATTTTCTGCTCACTGGCAACCCTCCATGAATCTGGGCAACGGAACTGGGAGGTGTCATTGAATGCCTCTCCGCATATCCTACCGCATACGCACCGTCCATCACACAGCGCGGCTGATCGCAGCACCAGGCGACAGTAACGGGATCACGAAGAAGTCCGAGGGCAATCAAAATTTCCCATAACTCCGCGGTTTTCAGGGCGGGTCCAACTGGGGCCCTGCACAAGGAGTATCATCGACTGGACGGCTAACAACTAGGAGATAAGCATGAATACTTCAGCCTCTTGTTGTAATTCGCTCCCCGTGAGTTCGAACCCATTTAAGCCGTTACTTTCTGCAGTCACTGCACTCAGCCTGCTCCTTGCAAGCCAGGCCGTACTGGCCGGGGGCTCCCACCCCCACCAGTGGCAAATAGACGCCACCGTAATTATCAATAATGCAACCACTGTCACTGATTCGCAGGGTAATACCGTCGTTACAGACTGTTTTGCCAAGGGTGAACTCCGCCTACGCAGTAGATGGACGTCGCGTTGTCCTCCGTACCGACCTTCTGTTGGTAGATGGAGTGATTGTCCTCCCGCTCCCTGGAGTCCCTGGTGGACTTTGGATGACGAAGGTTCGATACGCATTGCTAACTCCGTACCCTACCCGTCACCAAGCAATCAGTACAACCGCCGCTACGACATCCAGTACCGTCCCGTGCAGGGCCAAGATCAAGAAAGAATTCGGTATATAAATTTAGAGGATTTCCTAGTAACTAACTATGGGACGGAAGACGAAACCTGGACTATGCTCGGAGACCCGTCAAATTATCTGGCTGACTATGACGGAGTCCTAAGACTTCCTGATACGTGGCGAATAGATACTACTAACCTTGGAAGCTTCATCAATACCGGTGTTGGCTTCACCAACGAAAACTGCGGTGACCCCGTACCCATAGCACCTGATGATCAAGGTGGCGGCACCTCTACCTTCCCCATCACTGCCGCTAAAGACGGCAAGACCGACAAAAAGATGTATGAGGTGATGAAAAAAGCACCATCTGAGTCATCAAAAAAGAAAATGCAAGCGGAGAACGCAGAGCGATACCGTGAGAAACGAAAACAACTGCTCGACGAAGTAGCCCGTCACGTGAACCAACGCCCGCCTAGCCAGAAAGGCAAGCACAAACGACTCTGTACCCATATCCAACTGGCTGACGGCGATAAGGGCATCGCGGTCTGCGGCCCCAAAGCCCGGAAGGCCAACCCGAAACTGTGGGAGGCCCGCCTGAAACTATGGAAATGGGATCAGCGCCACCCACCTGAGGAAGAGCCCTTCGAAGGAGGCGACAAACCGGCAGGCCCGGATGGTGAACCTGAACAGAAATGCCATTGCGGCATAGTCACCTTTTTTAATCCCGACGACGGATTCCAGATTTGCGAAGAGAGTCTGATGTGGTGTTCACAGTGCGACCCGGCGTGTGAGTAGCCTCAACTAGAGAAAAGCCCCGCACCAGCGGGGCTTTTCTTAGGGCGCGACAAACCGCGCCGACAGAAGGCCGCTTATACGCCCCCGGTACTCATCTCGAAAATCGGCAGGAGCAGGGCGATAACGACCATGCCGACCACACCACCCATAAAGAGCACCATGAAAGGCTCGATAATAGAAGTGATGCCGGAGACCGTCTCGCGGGTCTGCCGGTCATAGACTTCCGCTACGCGTTTCATCATCGGTCCCACCTGCCCGGATTCCTCCCCAAGGGCGATCATCTCGCGTAAGAGGCTCGGGATCACCGGCGCATCTGCCAGTGATTCGGCAAGCGGTTTGCCATGGCGAACATCGGCAAGGGCTCGCTGCATGATGTGACTTATGTAACGGTTGCCAGAGACATCGCCGGCCGAAGCGAACGCATCGATGAGGTTTACGCCTGACTCCAGCAGCGTACCCGCGGTCCGCGCAAGACGTGCAATCGCAAACTGGGCCATGAAGTTGCCAAGCACCGGCATCTCAAGGCGGGTACGGTCCCACTGAAACGCCCCGCTTTCGGTTTTGACCCATGCCTTGAAACCCGCACCAGCTACTACGGCACCCGCGACGACTGCTGGCCACCAAGTGGCGGCAAAATCGCCGACGTTGAGCAGAATCTGGGTTGGCCCCGGTAACGCCCGGCCCATATCCTCAAACATAGTCGCAAACTGGGGCACCACATAGGCGAACATCACCCCAAGCGCGATGACCATCGCACCCATCATCATGGCGGGATAAGTCATTGCACTTTTGAACCGGTCGGCCAGTGCCTCATCGGCCTCGCGCATTTCGGCCAGTCGTACCAGCATCGCATCCAGGATGCCCCCGGTCTCGCCAGCACGCACCATGCTCAAAAAAATGTTGCCAAAATACTTCGGATACTCTGAGAGCGCCTGGGAGAAGTCCTGGCCCTGCTGAATAGAGGTGCTGAGGTCTGCCACCATTTCACTCATGGGGCCTGTACTTTCCTGGCGCGAGACAAACTCCAGCGCCCGGGCCAGGGGGAATCCCGCCTCCAGCAAAGTCGCCAGTTGCCGGGTCAGGATCGTGATATCACGGGGCTTGATTTTTTTGGCGCCACCAAGACGCAGCGACAACCCGCTGCCAGCACCGCCTCCACCGTTGGCCTTTTCCTCGATTTCCTGCAACTGGACACCTTGTCCTGCCAGCAGGGCAATAGCCTGTCTGCGGTCGGACGCTTCGATGGTACCCGAGCAGGCTTTGCCGTCTCGGACACCGCTGTACTGAAAGGAAGCCACTAGTGGCCAACGCGGAATACTTCGTCCCGCGTTGTCAGGCCCTGCTCTACTTTAGCGAGTCCGTCTTCGAGCAGCGTGCCCATACCATTGTCTCGGGCGTGCTGCTGAAGTTCAGCAGAACTACGACCCTCCATGATCAGTTTACGCGTGTCGTCACTGATGAGCAGCAGTTCATAGATGCCGAGGCGCCCCTTGAACCCACTGTAGTCACAGTGCCGGCAACCAGGAGCATGCCAGGACTGATCAGCCTCCTGAACACGGCACTCTGTACAGAGCCTACGCACTAAACGCTGGGCGAATACGCCGATCACGGTAGAAGCGACCAGGTAAGGGTCCACACCCATATCGATCAGGCGCGTCACAGCGGTGGCCGTATCGTTGGTATGCAGCGTTGAGAAGACCAGGTGGCCCGTCAGTGCCGACTGGGCCGCGGTCTCGGCGGTCTCACGATCGCGAATCTCGCCCACGAGAATTACATCCGGATCCAGGCGGAGGATACTGCGAAGCACCGCAGCAAAAGTCAGGTCGATCTTGGCGTTGACCTGTATCTGCTTGATTCCCTCCAGTTGGTATTCGACCGGATCCTCGACCGTGATGACATTCACTTCAGGCGTACTGATCTCGTTGATGGTGGCATACAGGGTCGTGGTCTTGCCCGAGCCAGTAGGCCCGGTCACCAGAACAATGCCGTTGGCGCGGCGGATCAGTTCCTGCCACTGAGGCCCGATCGTTGGCCCCATGCGCAGGTCTTCCAGACTGACCCGGATACTCGACTTATCGAGGATGCGCATAACCACGCTTTCGCCGTGCACTGTCGGGACGGTCGCCACACGCAGATCAAAACTGCGACCCTCGATCCGAAGTGAAATTCGACCATCCTGCGGCAGGCGCCGCTCCGCGATATCGAGATCGGCCAAAATCTTGGTACGGCTGATTACCGCCGGTTGGTATTGTCTGGGGACGCTATTCACGACCTGCAGTACGCCATCAATTCGGTAACGTACTTCGAGGCGGGTCTCTCCTGCATCTAGGTGAATATCCGAAACCCCCCGGCTGATTGCCTCGGAGAAAATGCTGTTCACCAGTTTAATAACTGGCGCCGCCTGTGCCTGCTCTTCAATATCGTCCAGTTGTTCCAACTTTTGCCAGTCGTCGACCGCGTCACTGTCGCTTTCTTCTTCCTGCGTCTCGCCCAGATTCTGGTAAGTAGTCTCGATGAGTCGCTCAAGAAACTCGGGCTCAGTCAGGCGCAGTCGTACTGGCGCACCCAGCAAGGTCGCGCACTCGCTGGCAAGTGACCCTAAGAACGGTGTCACCGTCAGTATCTGGACCCCCTGAGCATCATAGAAAACCGGCAATAAATGATGCATCCGCGCAAAATTCTCCGGAAACCGGCGAGGCAGTTCAACATCAATCAGTAGGTCGTCAGTCGGGTAGAGCGGATCGATGCCAGTAACCTGCTCAAGGATCTTTAGCACCGCGCGAGGTTCCTGATGGTTGTAGCGGAACCTACGCCATAGGTTAACCGGACTTTCGCGCAGCAGTTCCAAAATGAGGCGTGCGCCTTGCTCGCTATCCGGCTGAAACAACAGAGCGTCGTTTTCTAGCCGAGGCAGCGATAACTCTCGGGTAATGCGTTCGTCGATCTTGCGGCTGCGAGTCCGAAGGCGTTTGAGTTGCGCCTCATCAAGGCGCCAGCATTCTCCCGGAGTCGCCACCCGCATCGCCGCGTTGTACACCCCATATTGCAACAGGCCTGCGGTACCGGTCAGGGCCCCGGGGCCCAAAGTTGCAACTGCCGTATCCTGCGCACTCTCCTTGATGATCCGAAACTCACCGCTCGCGACCAAGAACGCGGACTTTGCCGCGTCGTTTTCATGAAAAAGGTGATCACCCGAGTCATGTTGCTCAAAGCACGGGGCGAGTTCACGTACCAGGGCAAATAGATCGATTGCGTTAAGTTCTGCAAAAAGCTGCGTCTTGCGCAACAGGTGAAATTGCTGATCGAGACCTGCGTTCAGTGCGAGTGCGGAACGGTACTCCGAATGCGATGAAAGCCAGTCGTCGAATTTCGATCGGTCCAGAGATGCCAGCGTGGTGTCTTCAGCAGCGCGAAACTCAGCACTTTCCTCGCCACCATTCAACAGAGCAGGGACACCAACGATTTCTCCCTGTCCCACCGTGTAGGCGTACGCTCCGTCGGCCAGGCCGCGATTTTCTGATACCTGAACGTTACCCGACCGAACCAGAAACGCAGCGACTGCTTCATCACCCGCCTTTTTGAAAACCTCTCCGGCGGGTACATCATGCGTCTCCCCAAAGCGCTCTGCCAGGCTCTGCATCAGTTCAACCGGTAGTCCCGTCATCAGACGGGACTGGGAAAGAGACTGGGCAATACTGGCCTGCACGGGATTATTGGATTACCGGGTGGAACTCGCCGCCCTAAAGGTCAAACTCCATCTCGATGTGATCAAGCGCGCCAGCTGTAGCTGCGCCGGGATGCTTGAGCAACTGATCAGTGCCGACCTGAATCGCTTCCTGTTCGGAAAGAATCACATAAGGCGTAATCAGTATGAGTAGTTCTGTTGATTTTTTCTGTTTCTGCTGAGACCCGAACAACGGGCCCACCCCCGGCAAATCTTTTAACTCCGGAACCCCAGAGTTGCCTCCCGAAACATCATCGCGGATCAGGCCGCTGATCACAAGCGTGTGCTTGTCCTTAATGATGACGTGCGTCTTGACCAGACGTTCGGTGATGGTGTGCTGGTTATTGCCTGAAGCGCCAGCGCCGGCGATAACATTGCTGTTGGAAATCTCAAGGTCAAGGGTCACGTCCCGGTTACTGGCAATCGTGGGCTTCAGTTTGACCTCAAGACCCACCTTCTCGCGATCATAGGTCTCGATAGGTTGGTTGTTGGTATCCATCCGGGTTTCCTTCAGCACCGGAATCTCGTCACCAATACGCAGATTGGCCTCCATGTTGTTCGAGGCCATGAGATGTGGTGAGGCCAATACCCGGGCATCGGTGTCACTGGCCAGCAGGTTCACCATCATCGAATAATTCTTGGGATCTAAAAGCGCGTAGTTGATCCCGCCTGGGCTGCCGGACAGAACATTCTGCGCGTTGTCGATTACGCTTGAACCGACCGCAAACGTGCTCGGATCAGAGAAGGTCAACGCTGCCATCGGCAACACGTTCAGCAACTGCTGCCACTGCAAGCCCATGCGGCTGTTCTGGTCCAGCGTGATCTCGACAACCTTTGCCTCCAGCAGTATTTGCGGGCTGCGCTTATCCAATTCCACCAGCATAGTGACCACCGCCTGATGATACTTTTCCTCTGCCGTAATAATCAGGCTGTTGGTACGCTCTTCAATCATTACACTACCGGAAACCAGTGCACTTTCGCCCTCGGCCGCACTTGCCGGGGCCTCCTGCCCTGCCAACTGTGCGACAAATCCAGCGATAACCGGTCCCAGATTTGGCGCCGCTGCGTACTGCAGAGGATATGTCCTGGTGACGGCGACACGTTGGGGTATGTCCAAGTCCTCCACCAGTTTCAGAATCGAGCGCAACTTGGAAGCTGCCGCTGTCACAAGCACAACACCGGCATCCCGGTTGGTCGATACCGGTCGCATCAGCCCCATCGCGGCCAGAGTTTCAGCAAGGGTTTCCTCATCGATGTGCTGCGGGCGTATAGCCAGCACCGCAACCTGTTCATCGGGCATTTCAGGGTAGAAGATGGGAAAGCCACTCATCTCTGCGATGGCGTCCTGGACCACACTGATAAAGCCATCGTTCTCGATCACCGCAAAACCCCGGTGCTTCAGGATCGAATGAAGCAGATTCACCGCCTGCTTCCGCGTAACCGGACCAGGTGATATGACGGTGACAATTCCTGACACCCCTTCACCCGGGACCACGTTGACGGTCAACAGATTGGAATAAGCCTCCAGCACCTCGAGAATGTCGGCGTCCCGGAAATTGATCGTGAAGAGGGGTTCGCCGGATCCTTCCTGGCTACCAAGACTGTCACCGCTGCTGTCACCAGTTTCGCTCACTACCGCCGGTAGAGTAAGTCCATCTTCACTGGGCTCAATGAGGCCCGACTGGGCAAAGGATGCAGCAGCTCCCCAAACGAGCATAGCCAAACCTCCCGCTAAACCAAAAAGCGGACGCAAAAGTTTTGCGGGTCGGGCATTGATAGCCTTAATCTTCATCTCAAACTGTTAACGAATTATTTGTCACATTTAAAGGTTCGCTGCGAAGCTCTTGCGCGTATCTATTCCATTAGTAATCCATAAGGAAACTGCTGGCCCTGAGTTCGTCTTCTTCCTCGCCCAGTCTAACCCTGACCGAGGTCGGAGAGATTTCAGCCACCACTGATCCGTTGAGATCATCACCGGTTTTAACATAAACCGTCACACCGATGTTGTCATCGCGCACCACAGCGATAGACTGACCACCCGAACTGGCCAGTGTACCGATCAACTCGAGTCCATCCAGATCAGGAAAGGGCGGTGGAGGCGGTTCGGGCTCTGTCTCGACTACCTCCTCGAGGGGCTCTTCCTCCTCCGGGATTTCGGGCTCAAGTTCCAGAAGGGCTACATCGTCGCGCCTCACCGTACCGAATTCATAGAGATTCGCACGCGACGTGCTCATGGGCTCAATGACTGGGAAGGGATAAACGAATCGGTCTGATTTACCTGCAAGTGCGACTGCCCCTGCCGCAACAGCGCGTCCGGGCGCCGCCTCCGGCTCAGGCACAAACTGCATGGCAACCCCCGCTATGACAAATATCATCGCGACCAACAACTCGAAGCGGATCAACCGACCCAGAGTTCGCCGAGACGTTAGCCGGGTCTTCCAGTCAACCTTCATCTAACACCTCCTGCATCGACCGCAACCATGCTGCGTCAACCAGTTCACTGCGGCTGGTGTCAGGAACAGGCTCACCCAACTCGAGCAACACTTCCTGCAGAAAATCTAGACCAAAGGCTGCATCTGAAGTCAGTTGTTCTGTGAACTGCGCAGGGTCAACGTATCTCGTCTTCGACAATACTGCGGCTGTTGCATCCGGATTCCGGCGCCTGAGCCAGGCATGGGCCAAACCCGTCGCTTCCGGATCCTGCGATTCCAGCCCGCGCGCCGCATCGAGCAACGCCTGGCTAACCGCTCGCCAGCGCTGTGGGAAACGGCTGAGCGAGTCAGCGCTTACGATAAGGTAAGAGTGCCACTCACTGCTATTCTCAGCAAAACCCTCGAGTTCACGCAGGCCAAGGTAATCGAGTCTGGCGCCGTCCAGGTCACTCACGAGCGCCGCATCAATAAGGCCACTCCTAAGGTGGCGGACCATGGCGCGCCGATCAAGATAAACCATGTCAATGTCGGAACGACTCATACCCGTCTCATACAACATCTGCAAAAGACTGACCTCCGCCATACCGAGACTTTCGACTCCGAGCGTTTTGCCGGCCAGGTTGTCGGGTCCATCAATAAGGCTGTCAGCCCTGCTTACCAGGGATACAGACAGTGGAAACTGGCCCAATGGCATGAGCACACGCACAGGGGCTCCCGCGAGACGGTAGCGAATAAGGTCGTAAAGACTACCCACCACCCCGTCGAACTCTCCTGACAAAAGTCGATCTGCGCTCGACTGTGGTGATCCGGCCGGTACCAGGCCAACGGCAACCTGGGCTGCTGCAAAGGCGCCACCTCCGCGGGCTACATAGACAGGCAAATCGGCAGCCCCTCCATGGACCCCGATAATCAAGGGCTCAGCGTTATCGGCTGTTGCCTCCCTCGAAAGCGTTGGCGTGGGATCCATAAAGCGCAGCCGCGCCCGTGACCGCCCGTCCTTGGGAGGATTCATCTCCAGTTCCATCAGGTTAAGCCGTCTCGGGGAAGTCTCCAGCAAATACAGGTATCTTCGCAAAGCCGGGTAATCGCCGATCAGCTCAAGATCATGGATCCGCCCTTCAAGATCGAGCATGGTTTCAACGTCTGGCATCAGCTGGCGTAACTGACTACCGCTGATACTGGCATACGCTGTCAATTCATCAATCAGGGACTCAATCGGCGCCGCCTGGGCGATAAGGTCCTGTGCAAAATATGCCTCGAGTGCGTTCATCTCGCGCTCGAGCTCCACCAGCCGCTGCTCACGTCGGGGCAGCATGCGAATCTTCTGGATATAACCGGTCGACAACTGTTCCGCCCGATCCCGCTGTTCCAGCGCTTGATCAAACCTGAATACCAATGGCTCGATCAACTGGGTGTATCCCGCAACCACAAAAAGAAAGAGTGCCACGATACCAAGTGCCCGTCGATCACGCGCACTCATCCCGCTTAAAGCGCCTCCGGATCCAGAGCGACTCATGCGCGATCCTCGCCAAGCAGTTGCCAAAGTGGTGAGTTCAGCCGCACCTGCAGACGAAACCGTGCACCCTGGTCCTTTTTGTCATCGCCTCGATTGACGGTGACCGACTGCAGTCGGACCTGATCGACCTGGGGATGCCTTCGCAACTCAGACACAAACCCCGAGATGTCACGCTCTGCCGCAGCAAGACCGTCCAATGACAGCACACCCCGTCGGTCCAACTGCAGTTGCCCGACAAGGCGGATGTTGGCGGGCATCAGTTCGGTAAGGTCATCGAGCAACGCGACGACGCTGTTGTCATCGAGCGCCTGGAGCTCGCGAACTTCCCGCGTAAGTCGACCCACTCTTTCGGCAATACGGGCAGAACGGGCTGCCTGCATCTTGAGCAAGCTCGCACTGTGTTCGGCACGGGCTGCCTGGGTTTCCAAATCACGCAACTGCAGATAACCAAACCAGCTGACAGAGACGAGCAACAAAAGCGTTGCCGCTACCGCACCTCGCCGACGGGCTCCGCTCGCCGGCCGGTTGGACTGCTCGCTGACAAAAGCATCAAAGTTGCATAGCACACGGCCGCCCTGGCCGCGGCTCGTAACGGGATCACTTTGGACCTTGACGGCGGCCTTGGGAAACACCCGCTGACAACTGTCCTGTACAGCCTGTACGAAAGCCTGCTCTTCATCCGGTACCGCTCTAAGGACAATCTGATTGAGGTCCGAAGGCAGTCCGTGCTGCATCATCTGCTCCACCGAGACCAACCCGTTGAGCCGGGGGATCACCTGCCAATCCACCAGAGCACCCGCATTCCAGATGCACAACATAACTGCACGCTCTGTTATCCAAACCACCAGCCCCGTCTTGAGATCCGCCGTCAACTCCGGAACTTGAATACGGCGGGCAGCCTGACCGCGGTCATCGGCAAATTCACGGTATTCGTCCAACAGCTCACGGGGAATTGCGGCCAAACCGAAATGTCCTGAGTCAATCCGCCAGTAATCAACAACGTAATCATCGAGAGGCTGGGCGACCGCAGTCTCGGCGGCCAGTCTGAGAGCGCTGTCACGTTTTCTCCGGCCGACCTCAGGAATACTCAATCGGCGAAAAACTGTCCTGCCAGGCGGGACTACCAGAGAATAGGCTTTGCGGGATGACCGCAGTTTCTCACCGATCTCGCTAGTCAGATCGCCCGCAGCCCCCAGCAACAGGAGTTTGCCGCCACGCGGCGCACGTCGGGCAGCCGCAAGAAGACGCATCAGATCTCCCTCCAGGATACGAATCGCGCCGACTTTTCATCGAGAAAAACCCGGGCAAGGAGTTTCACAACCGAACCGCCATCAACACTGTGGGCTTCAACCGTCAAGGGGAAGGTGCTGGATCGGACCGTAATCGCACGCTCAAGCCGCTGGAGCCGCTCTTCGTCCTCTATCTGAGGAATCACCGTACCGAAGATCGATAGATCCTCGAAGTGTGTCCCGCCATCGCGCTCAGCCACCAATACGTTGGCCTCTTCCTCACTGAATCCGGCTCCCATCAACACCCGGTGCGGTGCGGTATTTAGATTGACGCGTCCATTTGAGCAGCAGGTCAAAAACTCAACCAGCGCAGCATCCAGGTCGGCGACTGGCTCGTACAGCATTTCCTCCGTGACACCCTCGACCTGCAACAGATCGCGTACCGATCGAAAGGGTGCTCCCACGTAGTGTAGTGCCGCTGCATCACCTGATTCTGCGCCTTCAGCATCGTCCTGAAGGCCTACTCCAAACTCTCCGGACTCGACCAACGACTCACGGTGACTGACAATCGCCTCGGCGATGACGTTCGAGAACCCCGGAAACGCCATTAACTGTTCGGGCGTTGCCGTATTAATGTTGAGATAAGCCTCCGCATCAACCAAACCTTCCAGAATTCCTTCTTCGACTTCCTTCCCGTCTTTGTTTCCTATATCGTCTTCACGATCCGTCTCGTCGACAAAGTTTGAAATTTGCGGGAAGCCGGCCGCGAGGACTGCCTCGCCGCCGGAGAGCGTCAACGGCGCCAAGCCTCCCTCTTCGATCCACCAGGGCAACGTCGGCCCGTTTGAGGTGTCCTCGACATGGGTACTCAGGAATCCTGCAAACTGGTGGGCCGCACCTCTTGCCACCGCCCGAAGGGCGGTCAGGGTGTTCGCCTGTTGCTGAATCTGCACCTCAAGCCGGACCTGGTAGACCATCCTTCCCGCCATCGCACTGATCAGCACGAGGACCACCATCGAAACGATCAGTACCGATCCCCGCTGTCGCTGAAACGGTTTACCGCAGATCATCCCGATCCCTCTTCAGACTCAACCTTGGGGTCAAATTCGAGTACAAAAGCACGGGTCAACGCCCCGCGGGGAGTCGCAATCTGCAACTCGATACCATTGGGAAGCGCGTCAGTTGTACCTTCCCATTGACCATCACGCTCATAAGTAAACGCCGGTTGCTGGTAGCCCTCCGGAAGATCAACAACAAGTATGCTGTCACCTGCAGTTCTGGTAAGTTGTGAATCTTCCCAGACATAGCGTACCCGTACCGACTCCTCTTCTATTCCGCGAAAAAACTCCGCCTCAAATTCTTCTTCGCTGCCGCTAAACATCGAAGTCGTCTTGAGTCGCGCAAGGTCCAGCCGAATTGTCTCCGTAACGAATCGCCATGTCGCAGTCCGATCCAACACTGTCTCGACCCGACGCTGTGTCTGACTGACGCCCACAAAGGTTGCGTAAATAGCCGTCAGCAAAATCGCGCCGACGGTAAGACCGACGATCAGTTCAAGAAGGGTGAAGCCTGCCTGTTTAGAAGTTGCCGACGTCGGCTGCATCACCGTCGCCCCCACTTTGTCCGTCCTTGCCGAAGCTATACAAGTCGTACCAACTTTTATTTAACTTTCCAGGCGACACGTACTGGTACCCCGCACCCCAGGGATCAGTTGGTAATTCCCGTGCTTTGAGGTACGGACCCCGCCATCCCTGTGGAGATGGGCTGCCCGAAGGTTTATTCAGCAACGCGGCCAGTCCCTGCTGACTCGACGGATAATTTCCCGTGTCTAGCTGGTAGTTGTCCAGCGCAAGAGAGAAGTTCTCAATTTGTGCGCGCGCTGCGGCGATCTTGCCCTGATCAGCCCGGCCAAAAAGCCGCGGGCCGACCACCGAAGCGAGCACGCCGATAATGACAATAACCACCAGCAGTTCGATCAGCGTAAAGCCGCGTTGGCGGGATTTTTTTGGAGAGCAGAAATTGCCGCTCATGATAGGTCTCCTGAAGGGCGCCATTGCCCGTGTTTTCATATCCTTAGATATCAGATCGCATTTCAGCGTTTGCCAGACTGATTAGGATCTGGCGTGTCTCTCCAGCGCGCTCCACCGTCACCAGCAGCGTATCGAACCTGGACTTGCCCTGCATGATCCTGACGGCCGTGCTGACCGAATCAACTGGCTGGTCATCAAGTGCGATCAGGACATCGCCCGGCTGTATCTTCCCGAACGCAGCTGGCGATTCCGGCCGGATAGTGCGAATCACAAAGTCACGCCGCACCGAAGCCCCATCCTCGGTGGGAACAGAGATGACTGCGATGTGTACACCAAGATCGGGCCACTGCTTGACCCGTTGCGGTTGATAGAAAAGGTCCGCGCAACCGACCAGAAAAAACACCGATGCGAGAACAATTGCGAGACGCTTCACTATGCCTCCTCAGACTCAATTCCCAACTGTGCCTGGCGAGACTCGACGGTAAACCGCCTTCCCTCTTTCTTGTCGGCTGGAAAAGTGGTGATTCTTAGATGTTTTAGATTGGCAAAATCCGGATCGTCGCTTACTTCGAGTACCCAGTTCACCCGTCCCAGGGTTCCCTCACTACGTTCCCGTGACATCAGTTCCGGATTGAGCTGTGTTGCCATCACCTGCTCTGCCGCCTGTCGCAACGACTCAAGTTCAGCGATTGCACGGGTGCTGCGCGCGGCCTGCCCGGTTGCACCCACAACCGCCACCAGACCAAAGCTCAGTATCACCATAACCACCATGATTTCGATCAGTGTAAATCCGGCTTGGGAGGACTTCATTAGGACTCTACAAGCACGAGAATTCCTCGCGCAGGCTCCAGCACCATACGACGCACCCCCGCGTGCGACGAGATCAGAATATCAACTGAATCCGCAGTACCATCAGCATGAAAGACGATTCCAGCCTGTCCGTCAGCGCTTTGCGTCCGGGCTACACGCAGGCGCAAAGTCTCGCCAAGATCAAGAGGTGGTGTACGGACCTCGGCTTCGGCATCCGCGTAAGTAAGGTGTACTCGACGCCCGTCGGCCGAGGGCAAAAGGACAACCTCGCGGCGCTCAATCACTGCCCGGGTACGCGCATGGCGCACCAGTGCATCCAGACGCGCGGCTCCTGAGTCCAGTTGCGCCTGCTGTGCCCGCGGACCAAGGCTTGGCGCGACAACGGCTGCTGCCGTCACAATAATGACGATAACGACAAGTAGTTCCAGCAGGGTAAATCCTGACTGGCGCTGTAGGACAATCACTCTGGAGTCTATATCGCTTCTCTCAAACATGATCGATACGCAAGTCGCTAACCAGATTTACTCAAGGTGATACTGCCACGCTTGGCTTCACAGTCACCTGAGCTAACTGAATACGAGAGCACCAACTGCCCACTGGAGCTTTGATACCCAGAAACCGAGAGTTGCCCTGCGGTCACGGCTTCATCAAGAACCGCTGTGCCCACAGCACCTTCGCCATCTCCAGTATCAGAAATAGTGACTGCTGGTGCCAGGTTATAGCCACTTCCAGAATTGGTAATGACGAAGCCGCTAATGGTGTTGTCTGCCGCCACTGTTGCCGTCGCAGTGGCTTGTACACCACTGATTGTGTCAGGCGCACTTAGAGCTACAGTAGTAGTCGTCTCCGTATAACTCGTTCCTGCGTTGGTTACTGTAATTGATGCCAAACGCGTGCCCGCCCCCGCGGGTGTACTTGAATCAGTCGCCGTCATTCCAACATTGGAGCCCGACCATGATCCGCTGACGGAACCATCAACAAAGCATTCGAACCCGCTCATCAACAAAGAGCCCGCGATCGTCTGCGATGACCCACTGGCCGACGTTATCTGCAACCGGGCTACACCATCCTGTGGATCAAGGTGCGTGGTGACATCACTGGTGTCCACGAGGATGTTCGTAAGTGTGGTGTTACGCGACCAACTGCCGTGCCACCAGCCCGCCAACGGCACCGACATGTAGCCAGGACCGCCGGACGTGCCAGATGAAGTTCCGCCTCCACTGTCACAGCCTGCTACAACGAGACCCCCTGCGATGACGAGACATCGACCGAGTTGTGATTTAATTTTCCATTTTTTCATTTAGTCGGTGACACCTGCACTTCCAGACCGATTCAGATTCAGCTCTGGAGTCAGGTTATGTTACCCATAAAGCTGCCCAGAGAATAGGGTTAAGCACCTGTTTTGGACTTATTAATCAAAGGCTGCGGAAAAACTAACTTTAGGCGATGCTTAAGAGCTGAATCGTGATTGTGACGGCCATCACCAATATTTAAAGAATTGTGGTGACATTTGACCTTCCTTATAGATAATCGATTATGCCAATCCACAGGAGCACAAAATATGAATCGCAA
>JBMUHF010000008.1:0-3102 GCA_050302555.1 Arenicellales bacterium
AGCTTGCCGAAGCCTGTGTTAATGCCGTAGGCGGGTGCACCGCGCTGTACGACAGCCTTAAGAGACTCGTGACTTTCGCGTACCTGTTGCCGCACGTCTTCCGGAAGCGACACGCGAACGGCTTCTGATCTGATCTGTCGAAGTTGATCCTGGGTCAGGTGGCCCGGAATCAAATTTAATGTTTGCACAGTCTTTCCTTGTTTTTGTTTTGTGAGGTGCGATAGTCAGGTCAGATCGAGTGCATCGATCATTTCCCGGTATGACTCCGATGCATCTTCCATCAAAGGGTGCACGCCATCATGAACAACATGCTTTCCTCCCACAACCACGTTTTGTACGGGGTTATCGGGCCCGGAAAAAATCCAGGTGTCGAGAATCTGGTCGGGTGTGCGTCCCGAGAACTCCGGATGATCTGAGCCAATCTCAATCAGATCACCCCGGGCTCCGGGCTGGAGTCCTGAAACACGTTCTCCCCGAGCGCGGTTGCCACCAGTGATTGCCGCAGTTATTAATGCGCGGCCATTACTGCCGACACCGTCCGGTACTAGCACCGTACGCCGCTGCAGGCTGAGGCGTTGGCCATACTCGAGCAGTCGAAGTTCCTCGGCCGGGGAGGTGCAGACCTGGCTGTCCGATCCCACGCCCAGGAAACCGTTGTTTGCCATAAGTGTGGCTGCGGGAAAGATGCCGTCGCCGAGGTTTGCCTCGGTCGTTGGGCAAAGCCCGATGATGACACCGCTTTTCGCCAACAGCATTTGCTCCTCGGGGTCTACATGGGTTGCATGAACAAGGCACCAGCGATCGGTCACCTCACACTGATCGTACAGCCAGGCGACCGGTCTTGCTCCGTTGATTTCCACACAGTCGTTCACTTCGCGTATCTGTTCAGCGATGTGAAGATGGATCGGAGCCCCTTCGAGCATATCCCCCGCGTTGTCAATTGTCGTCGAAATATCTGACGGTGAGACGGCCCGTAGGGAATGTGCCGCAAAGCCCAGTGATCGATCCGGGTCTTTGGCGCATAGGGAATGACAGTCCTCAAGGAGCGAGAGGTAGTCATCCGATCGATTATAGAAGCGATGCTGGGCATGCTGTACAGGCTCATTATTGAAACCGCCACGACAGTAGAGAACCGGGAGCAGGGTGATTGCAATGCCCGCTTCGGAAGCCGCATTCAGAAGCCGTGCTGACATTTCGCTGCGGTCAGCGTAGGGCGCGCCGTCGGGCCGATGATGCAGGTAGTGAAATTCTGCAACGGCTGTGTATCCTTTTTGCAGCATGTCGATGTACAGATACTTCGCAATGGTCTGCAGTTGCTCGGGATTGAGGCTGGCATTGGCGCGGTACATGAGTTCGCGCCAACCCCAGAAATCATCCTGCCCCGCGACCCTATGTTCGGCCCGGCCCGTAATAACTTTTTGATGGGCGTGGGAATGCAGGTTGGGAATACCGGCGATAACGGTGCCTTCAAGACACAGATCGACAGCCGAATCTTCGTTTTCTCGGATGCTTTCAATTCGTCCAGATTGGTCGAATTTGATAACGCAGTTACGCTGCCAGCCCGACGGGGTCAGTGCTGTCGCACATCGGATAGAGGTCAGTCGAGAACTCAAAGTAGACATGAACTTCCTGGTTGATTGTTTTTCGGCGACGCCTATACTGGTCCGGCTTAAGTCGGCGCGGGCTGTAAAAGCAAATGATGCCTGCCCTCAAGACACCAGGCAGCGTATTCATAGCAGAAGAATATATGACACCGGTTTCTCAGACAATAAGACCGCTCACTGAGCCTTTGCCCTCGGACTGCTACGAGGCACAAGACGGTATTCGCATAAGACCGATCACCCCAGTTTTTGGGGCATTTATTGAGAACTTGCCCTGGACGGCCGGATTAGGCCGACAGAACCCACAATCAATTCGGACGATCAAAGAGGCGTTTGATCGATATCTGGTTCTTGTGTTCCAGCCCCAAACGGCCTCAGCTCAGGAGTTGCGGGACTTTGTTCGCCAGTTCGGCCCTTTGTTTGTGCACCATGCGGATGAGGGTGTTATTCCCGTCGAGGATGTCCCGGAGGTGCTACAGATGCTCAAGGAACCCGATGGCGAAAGACTGTTCGGCGGCGTTTGCTGGCACGCCGACGTTACGTTTCGAAGGCCTGCGGGATACCTGTCTGCCCTGCATGCCAAGCAGTTGCCCCCGGTGGGGGGTGACACTCTCTTTGCCAGCACGGTTGCCGCATTTGCTGCACTGAGTCCCGGTATGCAGAAAATGCTGCGAAAGCTCGAAGCGGTGCATAGTTATTCCGGGCCTGATGCACCAGATCACCCAACCGAAACAGCGGTGCATCCAGTCGTGCGACGCCATCCCGAGACGGGCGAAGAGGGCCTTTACCTCAACCGGATGTTTGTGACACGGTTCGTCGGTATGACGCCGAAGGAAAGTGAGCCCCTACTCAAGTTTCTGGATGAACACATGACGCGTTGTGAATTTACCGCACGGATATCCTGGACCGAAGGCCAGTTGGTCATGTGGGATAACCGGTTTACGCTGCATTATCCGATTAACGATTTCTCGGGGCACCGCCGACTGCTGTACCGGTGTGCCGCAATGGAGAATTAAGTATTCGCGACTCTCTGATGGAAAAGACAAAGTCCAATCGCCTGTCTGACGACGTGATCGAAGCCTTCAACAAGGAAGGAGTCGTGGTGCTTCGAGATATCTTCACTCCCTGGGTAGACGGCATCCGCGAGGCTATTGAGGAGAACAAGTGCAGACCGAGTTGGCGGGAGCGCACCTATCGACCTGAAGAAGGCGACGGCTGCGAATTTTTCCAGGATTACTGCGTCTGGGCTGATTTTACGGGCTATCGTGCCCTGGTGGTGGACTCACCGATGGCAGAGGTCGCGGCCCAGTTGATGCGTTCCGCCACTGCACGGGTTTTTCACGATCACGTCCTCGTGAAAGAGCCCGGCACCGCCGTGAAGACACCCTGGCACCACGACCAGCCTTATTACATTGTTGATGGTATCCAGTCGGTAAGTTTCTGGGTGCCGGTGGATGCGGTGCCTCGCGAGCGCACCGTTGAGTACGTGGCGGGTTCCCAT
>JBMUHF010000009.1:0-2969 GCA_050302555.1 Arenicellales bacterium
TGGCGATGGCATCACTCGCGTCATAAAGCACCGTATCAGTCATCAGGTGTACTCCTTGATCAGCCGGCGGGTCTTGCCCTCGGTACGCACAAGAGTACCCGATGCGAGTACCGTGAGTGCAACACCAAGTCGAAGTGTGTCGCTAAGGCGCGTATTGAGGGCATCACACAACGCGGTACTCGCTTCATGACCCTGTGCGAGTTCCACCTCAAGCGGCAGCCGGTCGTAGGGCGGCGGGTGAGAAAGGCGGATACGGTATTCGCCATTGAGTTCCGGGCAGGCATTGACTGCGGCGGCCACCACCGACGGAAAGGCGTTAACGCCCCGGACCACGATCATCTCATCGGTGCGCCCAATGACTTTGAAGCGCGGCGCTCCGCGGCCGCATGAACAGCGCTCGGTTGCGGTCAGGCGGACCAGGTCCCCGGTACGAAAGCGCACCAGAGGCTGGCACTCACGATCAAGGTGAGTCAGCACGAGCTCGCCCTCGCTACCGGCTTCCCACGGGACGACGGTGTCTTCGCCAGGTACCACGAGTTCGGCCTGTGCAACATCGGTCGCCATAAAATGTAGATCGTTCTGTTCGGTACATTGGCCGGCAAAGTTGCATAGGAAGTCAGACACCCCATAGTTGGAATTCATCGCCCGCATGCCCCAGACGTCATAAAGACGCCCCCGAAACGCGGGATCATCCAGGCCCGGCTCACCGCCCATAAAGGCCTTGCGAAGCCCTAGGGACTTGGGCTCAATATCGGGAAAGTGTTCGCCGAGCACCTCGGCCAGACGCGCCGGGTAAGAGGGCGTACATGAAATGGCGTTTATCCCAAGTTCGCGGATAGTGCGGATCAGCAGTTCCGTGGCGCCCGTTCCAAAAGGGACCACCAGTGCGCCGGTGGCCTCGAGACCAAGGTGATCGGTTAACCCGCCCATCCACAACTGGTAATTGAGGCAGTGCACTACGGTATCGCCCGGCCCAAGTCCTGCGGCAGACTGCGCCCGGCCGGCAACCTCGGCTTGCAGTCTGGCATCATGTGCTGAAAGCCCGATGTTCATTGCCTGGCCGGTGGTGCCAGAGGTCCGGTGCAGCCGGTTTACGCTCTCGGGAGCGCCAGCAAGATAACTGCCAAAGGGCGGATGTGCCGCCTGGTCCCTGCGCAGGTCTTCTTTGTCCGTGAAGGGCAGTTCGCCGATGCCGTCGAGCGTAGGTGGCAGGTGCAGCGGCGCATCAACATGATGCTGCTGATAAAAAGAAGAAGCAGCCAGGCGTTCGCGTTGCACTTGCCATCTCGCCTCTTTCTCCTCGGCTAACTCATGAGGTAACGCAAAGTCGGCGCCGGGGGTGTAGGGCATCTCGTTGCCGCGGGCGTCAGTGCTTATCGCGCCAGAAGCCGTCCGGGTCCTCAGCAAAGCGGCCAAGGTAGGGCCCGTGACCCCGGTAGCCCATCAGGTTCTGGACGGTGCGCGGGAATTGCTCTGCGCGTTCTCGGGACACCGTCAGGTAGTGATTGACCTCCTGGCGCAGCCAGCCGAGTGCGTAGGTAGTGACGATGCCGACCCGCGGTTGTGCAGAGTGGTTGGCGCCGCCGCCATGCCAGGTGGAGCCCAGATAAAAAAGTGCACTGCCTTTTGGCATTGCTGCCTGCACCGTGGCGCCGTCTCCGCCCTTGGTATAGTCCTTGCGGTGGCTTCCGGGGACAACATGGGTCGCACCATTTTCGGCAGTAAAGTCGGTCAGTGCCCACATCACGCTGACCTGCCATTCGACGCCATCAATGCGCATCGGGTAGATGACGTCATCCTGATGCAATACCTGGGCGTCTTCTCCGGGAAGAATTTCAATGCCGGTACTGCTACCAATGCGGTAGTTGGTACAGTGTGGCAACAGTATCGCATCCAGCAGCGAGAGCACATGCGGCTTTGCGATGAGATCGGCTGCGCGCATCGAGAAGGCGAGGGTGCTGGCGAGACGATGTGTTGCGTACCCGTTGAAGTCATCTTCAAACTGCTGGCCGATCGTGTCGAAGTGCGGCTGCAGTTCATCAGCCACGTCGGTGACCAATTGGGCAGAGGCAAGATCAGTGACGACAATGGCGCCGTCTTCACGAAGTGCGCTGGCCTGCGCTTGCGCAGAATCAGATTCAGAGAAGTATTGGATGCTCATGATTGTTGACTGGTACTCGAGGCCCAAAGGCCGATTGCGGTTTTCCCTCGCCACGGGCGATATCATTAGCGACGCGGCTTTCGTTTTGAAGATCAGACGATAACTTTACCCCGACTTTTGCGATGATGGCTACTACCCTACATATGGCAGCCCACCTGTTGCTGCCGGGCCTTGTGGCCTGGTGTTTTTTTCGCTCGCGCTGGCGTCTCGCCTGGTTCATTATGCTGGTGACGATGGTGGTGGATCTTGATCATCTGCAGGCAGATCCAATCTTTGATCCGCAGCGTTGTGGTATCGGCTTTCATCCGTTGCACAGCTATCCAGCGATCGCGCTCTATGTGGTCGCGCTCGTTTTCAAGCCGTTGCGGGTCGTGGCGGCGGGTCTTTTGATCCATATGCTGGTTGACGGTACGGACTGCATCAGGATGTTGCTCTGACTTAAAGGTAAGGACAAAAACCCGGACGGGCTTCAGTTCGCGAGGAAAATAATAAGCAAAAGACGACTGTTCCTAAAGAACCATAAATCCTGCCTTATCAATATTAAAAATAAAAGTGAATATCGCGTCGGTGACCCCAGTGCTATTCTGGGTGTGTCTGGGTAACTTTTCTCCTTTGATATCCAGACTCTGCCCCGCGCCGGCTTCTCCTCCCCCAAACAGATCCTGCGCGGGGCACTTTTTTGCCCCCGAAATGCCGATGCGGGCGGATACCCCTAAAGTCCTCTTGCAAGCGGTGAACGCCAGCCCCGGCCGCGCTTTTTTCGCCTCGGCCCATGCACTGATTCAAGCGGTTTGGTCAGACGCCAGCG
>JBMUHF010000010.1:0-13540 GCA_050302555.1 Arenicellales bacterium
AAACTCCAACCGTAGAGTTCACGCGCGCCGCGGAGAATTTCGCCGGGGCTGGCATTTGGCCCGTCAGCAGACTCAACCATCGGCGTTATCACTCATCAGTCCATCCAGTTGGCGGATTTGCTCACTGCCCGGGTAGGACCCTCGAAGCTTAGCCGCATATTCCGCTGCAAGACCATCAGCACCAAGTTTGCGCTCAGTATAGACCGCAAGCAAGAGGCCTTTGGCGGATGCACTGCCGGTACCGAACATTCGCTCAAGAAACGCCCGGGCGGACAGGTATTCCCCCAAGCGATAACTGACCAGCGCGGATTGGTAGAGCACTGCGATGTTGTCCGGTTCTACGAGCAATGCTGCGCGGAGCTGATCACGCGCTCCCGTCAAATCGCCCGCCTTCATCAAGCAGACCCCGAGGCCGTACTGGCTTACATAGGGTTGTGTATTAAAAGGATCCTCTTTAGCCGTTCGGAATTGAAAGGCCCCTTCCGCCCAGCTTCCTTTCTCGCAAAGATAACTGCCGTAGTCATTACGGGCACCCACGTTCCCGGAGTCACTGAGAAGTGCCTGGCGGAAATGGGCTTCAGCATCTACCGTCTCCCCGAGACGCAGCTTGAGCAGGGCCATGGCGTGATTCGCCGTTGAATCGTCAGGGGCAATAGCTAAGGCATCGTTCATCGCCTCAAGGGCGGACGCCAATCGATTCTGTGCCATGTACTCAAGACCCAGGCGGGTATACAACTCGACACGTTGGCTGGCATCCCAACCAGGTTGGTCTTCCCAGAGCGGAGCGCATCCTGCAATCGTCAAGGCAAGCAACAGGATCCCGAGATGCCGCATCGTCAAGACGCCTTTCCGGCTAACCGGCTACTTCTATGTGTCCGGTCATGGACATCGCCGGCCAGTTGACCACACGCCGCCGCAATGTCTGCCCCCCGGGTTTTGCGGGTAATCGTCGTCAGTCCACTGGAAATCAACTGGTTCCGAAACCGGTCTATCGCGCCAGCATCAGCGCACGCGTACTTCACACCCTGGACGGGGTTGAACGGAATAAGATTGACTTTCGATGGAATTCCCTGCAGCAGTGAAGCGAGCATTCTTGCATCGTCGATTGAATCGTTTACACCCGCCAGCATCACATATTCGAATGTGATCCGCCGTCGACTGTCGTTGTGCAGAAATCTCCGGCAGGCGTCCAGCAAGACGCTAATCGGGTACTTCCGGTTTAAGGGCACCAGTTCATCTCTCACCGAATCTCGAACCGCATGCAAGGAGACTGCAAGGCTCACCGGGCAGTCTTCAGCGAGCCTATCCATCGCTGGCACCACCCCGGCCGTGCTCAACGTCACCCGCCGACGAGACAATCCGAAGGAAAGATCATCCAGCATCAGCCGCATCGCGCTGACAACTGAATCATAGTTCAACAGGGGCTCTCCCATTCCCATCATCACAACATTAGAGACCGGCCTGCTACCCAAGCCGTCGTTCTTTAGTAATCGGTCCGCGAGCAGCAGTTGCCCAATAATCTCACTCGCAGAAAGGTTGCGACTGAAACCCTGCCGGGCTGTGGCGCAAAAACTGCACGTCAGTATACAGCCCGCCTGAGACGAGATGCACAGGGTCCCCCGATCTTCCTCGGGGATAAACACCGTCTCGATGGAATTGCCATCTGCCATTCGAAACAACCATTTTCGGGTGCCATCTTCCGAGTGCTGCGCCCGGATGACTTCCGGTAGACTGATCACCGCACACTCGGACAGCGTCTGTCGCAAAGAAAGGCGCAGGTCAGTCATCTCAGAAAAGTCGGTAACGCCTCTCTGGTAAACCCACTGCAGCACCTGACGGGCGTGGAAGGCTTTTTCACCCAGCGATGCAAAGTAATCCTGCAACGCAGGCCGATCCAGTCCCAGAAGATTCTTAGGCTCTGACACAACCATCCTGACCGGTTCAGTCAGCCCTTTCGCAGAGATCGCTGTCGTCGAAAAAAAAGGCGATCTCTTCTTTAGCCGTGTCTGATCCATCGGAGCCATGGGCCGCGTTTGCCTCAACAGATTCAGCAAAGTCAGCACGAATCGTCCCGGGCGCCGCGTCCGCTGGATTGGTAGCACCCATGATTTCACGGTTGCGGGCGATCGCATTCTCCCCTTCTAATACCTGAACCATGACCGGCCCGGATATCATATATTCCACCAGATCGTCATAAAATGGCCGTTCCCGGTGCACGGCATAGAACTCCTGCGCCTGGGATCTGGTCAAGTGAATCATACGTGCCGCTACGATCCGCAACCCTCCTGACTCAAAGCGTTCATAAATTTTTCCAATCAGGTTCCGTCGGACCGCATCAGGCTTGACGATCGAAAAGGTTCTTTCGATGCTCATTCAGGTTCTCCAGGTTCAGAGGATAAGGTTCAATCGGGATGGCACAGCCACCAACTCGCGATCCCAAACGGGAACGCAACCAGAGTCGTTGGCAGCAGGTGACTGCCCTTCTAGGGTGAGGGGGATTTTATTCCGAGGGCGAGACCCGGGCAATGAGAACATCGCCAACAACGTCGCGAATCTGGACGAGAATCTCTGACACAAGCGCGTTTTGGGGGTCTTCAAGTCTTACGGGCATGTAGTTCGCCAGTCTTCCGTGATAGGCGGCGGGTTTATCTCCGACATCAGGACGCTCCACGATCAGGGGCGCCTGCTGGCCTACCATCCCCTTAAGCGCCTCCCGCCGCAGTTTCTCGCCCGCACTTCGCATCATGGCGGCGCGTCTGCGGCGCTCGATTCGTGGGACCTGGCGGGGGATCCTGGCAGCTGGGGTTCCAGGCCTGCCTGAAAAACAGAAGACATGGGGGTAAATAATTTTCGCCCGATTAATAACATCCAGCGTGTCGGCATAATCCTGTTCTGTTTCCGTCGGAAATCCCGCCATCACATCCGCCCCGAGCACAAGGCCATCAATGCGCTCTCGCGCAGCGAAAAGTCGGTCGAGGAGAAATTCTCGGTCATAGCGTCTTTTCATGCGTTTCAGGATCAAGGTGCTTCCACTTTGTATGGAAACGTGTAGATAAGGACAGAAGCGGTCCGACTCTGACAAGGCGTCCAAAAGATCATCGGTGAGATGTGCGGGATCTATGGAGCTCAATCTCACCCGGAACGAGCCAGGCAGATCGACGATTTTCCCAAGCAACGACGTCAAGGGAAGATCGGAATACTCCCCCGCCCGATCGGCCGCATAACTTCCCAGATCTACCCCACAGATCACGACCTCACGAAATCCCGAGTCAACAAAGGTCCGAATTTGCCGCAGAATATGCGCTTCGTTAAACGACCGGCTTGGACCTCTTGCTCGGTGAATTACGCAGAAAGTGCAAGACTGATCACACCCCTGCTGCACTTGGACAAACGCCCTCGAGCGCGAATCGAAGCCGTTTAGTAATCCGCCTGGAAGGCTCGTCAAGCGATCTACCTTTACTGGAACTTGTTCCTGAGAGCCCGGTTTTTTTAGCGCCATTACGAACTTGGCGACGGTCTGTTTGTGGTCGTTACCAAGCACGAGTGAGACCCCGGGAATATCGGCGCACGCCTGGGCCTGGTTCTGGGCGTAGCACCCAGTTACCACCACATGCGCGAGCGGGTTTTGCCTCAGAGCACGACGAACTGCCTGGCGGGTCTGACGGTCAGCCTCTGCCGTCACCGTGCAGGAGTTGATGATATAAAGATCGGCGTATTCGGTCGAACCCACGATTTTCCAGTGGTCTCTTGCGAGATTCTGCGCCATGGCCGCCGACTCAACACTGTTGATCTTGCAACCGAGTGTTGCGACGGCTGCCCGCCCGGGAAGCCCGGACAGACCTGCCTCACTCGCCCCGGAGTCGGGCGCGAGGGGTGCCAGAGACAGCACCTAAGAAGAGTTTACGGTGAAACTTTCACCGCAACCGCATTCATCCACCACATTGGGGTTCTTAAAACGGAATGCCGTAGAAAATCCATCCGATGCGAAGTCGATTTCTGTACCATCGATGTACTTGATACTCTCGCCGTCAACGACAACATTCACCCCACGACTGGTGAACACCTGATCATCACCGCTAATCTTGTCCGCGAAATCGACGACATAGGCGAGTCCCGAGCAACCGGTTGTCTTTACCGCGAGGCGCAGACCCTCTCCATGCCCTCTGGACTCAAGATGATCTGAGACCCGGCGGGCCGCGGATTCTGTCAGGGTAATCGCCATACCTTACTAACCTATTTCTGGAATTCGTTTAAGGGCCGCTTTTTCTAACGTTATTTTAACATGTTGGTGTCTTTTTGTTGTCCGACTCATCCTTGGGAGGAGTTTCTAGTGCGCGCTCCAGTGAGGTCAACACTCCCCTTAGAATGTTGACCTCCTGAGTGGACTGGACCCCATGCAGCAACAATCGGCGCAACTTCCGGACTAACCGTATGCGCGGTCCGGCGAGGAACTCAGTTTGGTGCAGCACCCGCTCAAAGTGCTTGATCAAGTAATCAAATTCCCCCATTTTCATTAACGTATCTTCTTTCGCCCGTCGATGGGTAACGAGTGGAACCGTATGTTCCGAATGTTTTCGAAATTCATAGGCCATAACCGCAATTGCAGTGGCGACGTTAAGAGAGGGAAATGCCTCTTCTACGTCAATCCGAAGGTGTGCATGACAAAGATCTAGATGCGCGTTAGAAAGACCTGAAGCCTCAGGGCCAAAGACCAACGCGCAAGTCGTGGTCTGAGACTCTCTCACCAGTCGTACCGCCGCCTGTTCACTATCCAGCAGGGGCGATGCCAGTGAGCGTCGCCGTGCGGTAGCGCCGATAACACATCCACAGTCAGCCACTGCACTCTCCAGGCTTTCATATTTCTTCGCCTGATCGAGGATGTCGTCGGCACCTGCCGCTCGGGCGGTGGCCGCGGGATCTGGAAAACTACGGGGACTCACCAAGCATAATTCCGAGAGCCCCATATTTGCCATAACCCTCGCAGTCGCCCCGATGTTACCTGGGTGCGTGGTTTCTACCATAATGATCCGTAAGCTCATTGCCTATACCTTTCCCCATCTCCTCATGGCGCGCAGACCCCTCCTCGCTGCGCTTGCGCTACAATCCGCATCCGCAAGACACCCTTCGATCCCTGCTTAGCAGCGGGTTTCAATAAAGTTCACAGCGGATGAGTAGGGACCAGTGACGACACTGGCTGACTCACGCGATTGTCGCATCTCAAACCCGGAGCCATTTTCTTACCATGCACCCCATGCTGCATACTGCCGTACGATCCGTCCGAGAAGGCGGACGTGTCATTTTAATGTACTTCAATCAGCTGGACCGACTGGAGTACTCCTCCAAGGGCAGAAACGACTACGTCAGTCAGGCAGATGTTGAAGCCGAGCGGGCCGTACTCGATGTTCTGACTCGTGCCTATCCCGATCACGGCATTATTGCGGAAGAAAGCGGTGAACGAGAGGGGTCAGAGTACACCTGGGTGATTGACCCCCTGGACGGGACCACCAACTTCCTTCATGGCTTTCCGATGTTCGCAGTGTCGGTAGCGGTCAAACGGGCGGGAGTTCTGGAACACGGTGTGGTCTACGATCCACTGCATGATGAGATGTTCACCGCGAGTCGCGGAGAAGGAGCGCAGCTGAACGGTAAGCGCATCCGTGTCAGTACAACCCGTAAACTTGCCCCGTCGTTACTCGGTACGGGTTTTCCGTTCCGGGATCTTGGAATCATCGAGCCGTGGATGCGCAGTTTTCAGAGCCTCCTACCAAAAACCTCAGGCATCCGCCGAGCTGGAGCGGCCGCGCTGGACCTCGCCTATGTCGCTGCGGGACGACTCGATGGCTTCTGGGAGTTTGGTCTCAAACCTTGGGATATGGCGGCCGGGGCTCTTTTGATTCGTGAAGCCGGCGGTCTAGTGTCTGATGTTTCAGGTGGGCAAGATTTCCTTGAAAGCGGCAATCTGGTTTCCGCAAACCCACTTATTTTTGAAGAGTTTAGAAAAATCGTGGCGCGAAACGCTCCCTGATTGTTTATCTTTCTACTAACACTACCTAAAATGGGCCCGGCTGGTTCACCCTGTCACCGATCCTTGGAGGACATAGATGACCTATATAGTGAGCGACTCATGTATTCGCTGCAAGTACACCGACTGCGTGGAGGTCTGCCCCGTTGATTGTTTTCATGAAGGGCCAAATTTCCTGGTTATCGATCCGGAAGAATGCATCGACTGCAGCCTGTGTGAGCCCGAGTGTCCCGTGAATGCAATCTATGCCGAGGAAGATATACCTGAGGATCAGATGGAATTCCTCGCCCTGAACGCCGAACTTTCCCAGAAGTGGCCCGTCATTACAGAGATGAAGCCGGCTCCTGACGATGCCGACGACTGGAAGGAAGTCTCGGGGAAGCTCGAACATCTGCAGCGCTGACACACGCACCCGGTGTTCCGTTAAAGACGCGCCGCGCGTCGAGTTACGCGCCGAGGTGCAGAACCCGAAACAGCAGCTGTAGTATCAGATTCGTGCCGATACCGGCCAGCACATCGTCAAGCACTATTCCAACACCCCCTTTGATCCGCCGGTCCACAGTTGAGATCGGCGGGGGCTTGGCGATGTCGAGTAACCGAAAAACACAGAACCCGATCACCAGTGCGAGGCCGCTCGGCGGCACCAGAACAAAAGCTACTAGCACACCGGCTATTTCATCGATCACGATCCGCGGGTCGTCGGCGACACCTAGCATTTGTGCGCTACGGCCGGCGATCCAGACAGCAGTTAGCAAAACGACTGCTGTAACAGCAAGATAAATTCCGTTTGGAGTCTGCCAGCAGAGCCAAGCGAGTAATAGACCTGGAAGGGTTCCAAAGGTACCGGGCGCAAAGGGAATGCGGCCCAATCCAAAGCCCTGACCCAATAGCAAGATTACCTGCCCTGCCCTGGGTTGCGTTATCTTCATTTCACTCATGCCGGCCAGGTATGCTGATATCCAGGCGAAAGTTCCTTAAGGTTCACCTTTCCTCCCTCGACTTGGCAGCCGCCTTCCTCAGTAACCCGGCCGATACAGAAAATATCACGGCCTAACTGACTCCCGATGGCGTTAACATCCTGATACCGTTCTTCGGGCGCGGTGAAACAGAGTTCATAGTCATCCCCTCCGACCAGCGCGAGTTCAAGTGCGCAGGGGGAGCCCAGTAGAGCCACCGACGCCTCGAACAATGGCACCTGATCCGGCTGGATCTGCGCTCCACGGTTTCCACTTGCCTTCAAGACATGGCCGAGATCTGCCAGTAGCCCATCGGACAGGTCGATCGCGCTATGGGCAAGCGAACCGAGCGCTGGGCCAAGAGCAACGGGTGGTTGTGGGTACAGCAGAGCGTTTTGGAGCACGGGGTCCGCATAGGCTTGTGTCGATGACAGGGCTGCTGCGGCGCCCCCAATTCTTCCGCTCAGGAAAATCAGATCGCCCGGCCAGGCCCCGCCTCGTCGTAACACCTGGCCCGGGTCGACTTCGCCACCTACTGTAACCGACGCCGCCAGCGGCCCCGCCGTGGTATCACCCCCCACCAATGCTACCTGGTGCTCATGGGCCAATTGAAAAAATCCCCTTGCGAACCCATCTAGCCAACCACGGTCAAATTCGGGAATAGTAAGACTCAGTGTTGCCCAACGAGGGCTTGCGCCCATCGCAACGACATCGCTCAAATTTACTGCTAGAGCGCGATGGCCGACCGAGTCAGCGGGTTGACTATCCAGGAAATGAGTTCCGTTTACCAACGTATCCATAACCACGACACTCTGTTTTCCGGGAGACGGCTGCAGAACTGCGCCGTCGTCGCCGATGCCGATCTCTACCCATGGCTTAAGGTTCTCCGGCCGATGGAAGATGCGGTCAATCAACTCAAACTCGTCCATCGGAGTGCTCAGTGTTGGACACTACCCCGTTCGCTGGCGAGACGATCCAGTACGCCATTGACGAATTTATAGCTATCCTTCGCGCCGAAAAGATGCGCCATGTCGACCGCTTCATTGATCGCAACGCCGTTCGGAATATCCGGACGGAATAGGATCTCGTAGGCACCGATAAGAATAATCGCCCGCTCCACCGGGTCCAACTGACTCAGCGGACGGTCAATTAGCGCGTGAAGTCGCTCTTCAAGAGCTTCGCGTCGCTCAGGCACTTCCCCGATCAGATGCCGAAAATAGGCGATATCCGAATCGTTCAGTGCGTCATCACTGATAAATCCGGGCTCGATCTCAGTCGTAGGCTGCCCAGTCACCATCCACTGGTACAACGCCTGGGCAGCGCACCGGCGCGCCAAATGACGGCTTACCGAAGCCACATCAACTTTCCTCAGGGCCAGACAGGTACTCAAGCACCTCCAGCCCAAAACCTGACAGCGCATGCGTCCGGAGCGGTGTTCCCAAAACGCGCACCTTGCCGGCGCCGAGATCTGAAAGAATCTGGCTACCTGCGCCCAGCATGCGCAGTTCCCGCTCCTTTCCATCGCTGGCGGTCTCGCCGCGAACCCGACGATCCAGGTGGGCCGCATCCTCCGAATAAGTTAAAAGCACCAACACACCGCAGGACTCTGAGGAAATTCTTGCAAGCGCCGCATCAACACTCCAGCTCTGCGCTTCGCGGGCCTCAGACAGCATGTCGAAAGCGCCGCGATGCGTGTGGACCCTGACGACCGCAGGGGTGTCCGGCTCAACAGTGCCATGCACCAGCGCCATGTGGACCTGTTTGAGCTCGCCATCCTCGTAAATGACGGCGCGGAATTCACCATGCCGCGTATTGACGATATTTTCTGATACGCGCCAAACCGTCGGCTCTGTGCGCATGCGGAAACGAATCAGATCAGCAATCGTACCCAGCTTGAGGCCATGCCTACGGCTAAACTCGAGGAGATCGGGGAGTCTCGCCATCGTCCCATCCGGATTAAGAATTTCGCAGATCACACTGGCAGGCTCAATCCCCGTCAGACGGGCAAGATCGACCCCGGCTTCGGTATGCCCCGCACGGGTCAACACCCCCCCGGGCTGAGCCATAATGGGAAAAACGTGTCCTGGGCTCACAATATCCTCGCCGGTCGCGTTTTCACTCACCGCGGTGCGGATAGTGTGAGCACGGTCGGCTGCAGAGATGCCGGTACTGACGCCATCGGCAGCTTCGATCGAGACTGTAAAGTTCGTCGAGTAGCGCGCGTTGTTATCGTTCACCATCAATGGCAGCTTAAGATGCTGGCACCGCTCTTCAGTCAAGGTCAGGCAAATTAAACCTCGGCCTTGTGCGGCCATGAAGTTAATGTCCTCTGCCGTTACAAACCCAGCACCGATGACGAGATCACCCTCGTTCTCGCGATCCTCGTCATCCACCAAGATAACCATCTTCCCTTCCCGGTAATCCTCGAGCACTTCCTCAATTGGGCTAACACCGGCGCCTGGATGTGTTTGTGCCATTACTGAACAATACCCCTTCGCATTGCAGTCAAGATTACGGTGATGGCAGTCATCATGGGCTCACTTTCCTGGATCGAAACACCTGATTGGGCGCCTTTAATCACACTCCTGTATACGCTTTAGATACCGAGCCACCAGATCGACCTCGATATGCGCTCGGTCCGCCACCGCCAACTCGGCGAGCGTCGTTACGTTGAGTGTGTGCGGAACAAGGTTCACATTGAAGCATACCGCCTCCTCATGGTCGGCAACGTCATTCACCGTTAGGCTGACTCCGTCGAGCGTGACGGATCCTTTTTCCGCGATGAAAGGCGCGACATCGCGCGCCCCTTCAAAACGCAGACGGGTAGATCTTGCCGACGCTTCAGTCTCAATCAAGGTTACAACCCCATCAACATGCCCACTTACAAGATGGCCCCCAAATCGATCCTGGGCGGTCATGGCAAGCTCGAGGTTAACACCCTGGCCTGTTTGCCAATGCTCAAGCAATGTCCGTGAAAGTGTTTCTTTCGATACATCGAAAAACAGACAACCCACCTCTATCCGTACCGCCGTCAAGCAGACCCCGGACACCGCAATGCTATCGCCTATCTGAACCAGCCCCGTGTGTAACGCCCTGGGCTTGATCCGAGCAACAAGGTCACCCTCACGAAACTCTACTGATTCGATGGTTCCTACATCTTGCACGATTCCGGTAAACATTACGCCCCCTGCGGTGAGGGGGTATAAATGAGACGGATATCCCGTCCGATCCTGCAGATATCTTCAAGTTCAAATACGACGCGGTCGTTGATCGACCGGATGCCACGCATGACAAACATACCCCGACCTCCGGAGCCAAGCATATCAGGCGATTGGTATACCCAAAGTTCATCAACCAGTTCACGCGAAACAAACGCGCCCGCGACTCCTGCACCTGCTTCAACCAGGATCTCATTACACGACCGCTCTGCAAGAAGATCCAGCACCGCCGCAATATCTACCCGCCCATCCTCTCCAGTCAGACAGATCTGTTCTGTCCTGGCGTCAAAGTCAAACCCTTCATCGTCTTCGCGACTCGTCACGATGAGGATATCGCCCGTTTCAGAAAACAACCGGGCTCCCGGATCAAGCTGACCGTTTCCATCGAGCACTACCCGCAACGGTTGCACCACCGGGCCGTCAATACGCGCATTCAGACGGGGGTCATCTTCTCTCACCGTACCGATCCCGGTAATGATGGCGCAACTTCTTGCCCGCAGTTGATGCACATCTGCGCGAGCCTCCGCCCCTGTGATCCATTGACTACTGCCGTCATTCGCCGCGGTTCTGCCGTCCAGTGTGGCGGCAACCTTTAGCCTGACCAGAGGCCTGCCCCCCACCACGCGCCGGCAAAACCCAGCGTTCAGGTCAGCAGCCCCGCAGTCATCCTGAGAGACCTGTGCGTCGATTCCTGCAGAATTCAGTATGTCGAGCCCTTTGCCGGCGACCTGCGGGTTGGGATCGACCATCGCCGCCACCACCCGCTTTACGCCGGCCCTGACCAGCGCCTCCGCGCAAGGATCGGTACGTCCCGTATGCGCACAGGGTTCGAGACTGACAAAAACCTCCGCCCCTTTCGCTCGGGTACCCGCCGCCGACAGGGCGCGGACCTCCGCATGGGCTTCGCCGGCCTGTTCGTGCCATCCCTCTCCGACAATCTCCTCGCCCCGCACGACGACACACCCGACCCGAGGGTTAGGCTTAGTTGTATAGAGACCGTTTCTCGCAAGATCGACGGCGCGCGCGACGAAACGATGATCTCGATCCGACAGGGTACTGGTAGTCATCGTTTTCTTCCGGCTCCGGGCTCAGCCAGCAGTGACAGTTGTGTCACATTGGCTGGCGTTTTACGATCTTTGCGCAATCGATCAATCTCTTTACTAAAAGCGGCCACGTCCTCAAAACTCCGATAGACGGAGGCGTACCGCACATAAGCAATCTCGTCGATCTCCGGGAGCAAATTCATTACGATTTCACCGATCACGGCAGAACGAACTTCCGGTTCGCCGTTCAGCTGAATCTCGCGACTAACACTGTTGATCAACGCGTCAATCTGATCGAGCCCCACTGGGCGCTTCTCCAGCGCGCGCAGCAAACCCCGCCGCAGTTTTTGCTCGTCCCACGGTTCACGTCTACCATCGCTTTTGATCACCCGTGGCTGTTCGCGCTCAAAACGTTCAAAAGTCGTAAACCGATGACTGCAGGCTTGGCATTCACGCCGACGTCGCACAGTGGCGCCCGCGTCCCCCAGACGGGAGTCAATCACCCGGGTATCGTCACTGGAGCAGGCAGGGCAACGCATGGGAGGCCTTTGGAGCGCTGCAACAGGCCTAAGGAGCCGAGTCGCCCTCCGCTTCTGCGCCTTCTTTGGCAACCGGGAGCATATCCTCTCGCGAAATACCCAGAACCAACACGGTCGGGCTAGCGACGAAGATTGAGGAATACGTCCCGATTAGGACACCAATCAGCAGCGCAATCGCAAATCCCTTGATGATCTCGCCCCCGGCGAGCAACAAGGTCAGCACGACTAGTAACGTGGTCACCGACGTCAATACCGTCCGCGGTAGAGTCTCGTTGACCGAGCGGTTCATGATCTGAAGTACGGTGCCTTTTCGCATCTTGCGGAAGTTATCGCGAATCCGGTCGAAAACCACGATAGTGTCGTTCAGTGAATAACCGATCACCGCGAGCACGGCCGCGAGCACCGGCAAGGAGAACTCTACTGCCAGTATGGAAAATACACCTAGCGTGATCAACACATCGTGCACCAGCGCAATTACCGCACCGACTGCAAACCGCCATTCAAACCGGAACGCAACGTAAACCAGGATACCGATTAACGCATAGAGCATGGCCAGTCCGCCCTTCTCCGTGAGTTCGCCGCCGACCTGCGGACCGACAAACTCCACCCGACGCATCTGCACCTGGCAATCCATAATATTTCCATCCGCCGTCGTACACTGCTGCAGACTCCCCTGCACGCCTTCGGCCAGAGTCTCTCCAACAGCGCTCCTCAGCGCACCGACGACATCACTACTTTGTTCGGAGGCCGCTTTGCCCGTGCGGACTGGCAGTCGAACGAGGATATCGCGGGAGGTCCCAAAGTACTGGACGATGGCGTCGTCGATCCCAGCGTCCCCCAGAACGGTACGCACCGTAACGGGGTTAGCCGATTCAGCGTATTCGATTTCCACCAAGGTTCCACCAGTGAAATCGATTCCAAAGTTGAGACCGCGAAGACCCAAAGATCCAAGACTCGCGACGAGCAGCACAATCGATAACACCCAAGCGCCTCGGCGTTTACCGAGAAAGTCGAACTGGGTGACCTGTTTGAAAATCCGCATTGCTTTAGCCGTCAGATTGCCAACCGTTTAAGTCGCTTTCCGCCATAAAGGAAGTTGACCAAAGCGCGGGTAACAATAATCGCTGTAAACATAGAAGTAATGATTCCGATACTCAACGTCACAGCAAACCCTTTTATAGGCCCGGTTCCAAAGTTAAACAGGACAATTGCCGCAATCAAGGTAGTAACGTTGGCGTCAATGATAGTAGACAGGGCACGTTCATAGCCGGTGTGAATGCTCGCCTGGGGAGTGGCGCCATTTTGAATCTCTTCGCGAATACGCTCGAAGATCAACACGTTCGCATCCACGGCCATACCCACAGTCAACACAATCCCGGCCACACCAGGCAACGTCAGAGTCGCCTGCAGCATGGAAAGCACAGCGACAATCAGGACAAGATTAAGCGCAAGCGCAACATTCGCAAAAAGACCAAACACCCGGTAGTAGACTGCCATAAAAATGAGCACCAAAATAAAGCCCACTATCACGGATCGAAATCCCTGATCGATGTTTGCCTGACCTAAGCTCGGCCCCACCGTTCGCTCCTCGATAATCTCGACTGGCGCTGCGAGCGACCCCGCCCGCAGCATTAGCGCCAGATCCTGAGCTTCCATAACGCTGTCTAACCCCTCGATCTGAAAGCGCTTGCCAAGTTGATCCCGGATAACTGGGGCCGTAATCACTTCCTCGATCCGCTGCTGGGTTCGCAGCAGCCTGCCC
>JBMUHF010000011.1:0-8509 GCA_050302555.1 Arenicellales bacterium
ACGGTTCGCGAGCCTATGAGTGGGGCCATTGGTGGGGGCTACCGACCTTTGAGCGCTGAAGATCTGCAACATATCGATCAGGCCGCACGTTCAATCTTGTCCGATATTGGCATGTCCGATGTGCCTGATTGTGTTGTCGACTCAGTTACCGGAGCAGGCGGTCGCCTCGATGACGAGGGTTATCTGCATTTTCCTTCGGAGTTGATTGAAAATGCGTTAAACGGATTTGTACGCGATTTCAAACTTTGTGGGCAGCACGCGGATCAAGACATACAGCTTGGCGTTGCGCGAGTACATACGGGTTCGGGTGGTGCAGCACCGCTAGTACTCGACATCGATAGCGGCCAGTATCGCGAATCTACTCTGAGCGACCTATACGATGCCGCACGCCTTGTTGATAGTCTCGACAATATTCACTTTTTCAGTCGTTCTATGACCGCTCGTGACATGCCGAGCACCCGTTTGCTCGATCTTAATACTGCCTATGCCTGTCTTGCTGGCACTCGCAAGCATGTGATGACAGCCGCTACCGATGCCGCTAATGTCGAAGAAATTGCCCAGATGTGTTACGCCATTGCCGGCTCGCGTGAGGCTTTTCTGGCTCGCCCGTTTCTATCGATTCATTGCAACATGTCGGTACCACCCTTGCGATTTGATCCCGAATCTTGCTACATCGGGGCAGCAGCTGTGCGTTTCGGTATTCCGCTGCATTCCAATACTTTTGGTCAGATGGGAGCATCGAGCCCTGTAACCATTGCTGGGTCAATTGCCCAAACTATTGCCGAGACACTCGCCGGTATGATTTTTGCCTGGGTGCTGGATCCCGAGGCGAAGATAACTTTTGGCGCGCGAACGATGCTAACCGATCTGCGTACGGGGGCGATGAGCGGGGGCAGTGCTGAGGGTGCTATTGCTACTGCCGCTACCATACAGATGGCGAATTATTATGGTTTACCTAATTCGGTTATTGCCGGCGCCACCGACAGTAAAATCGCAGATGCACAAAGCGGTTACGAGAAAAGTCTCACCGTCACGCTGGCGGCCCAGGCCGGTTGTAATCTAATCACTCAGGCTTGCGGTATGCAGGCTAGCTTGATGGGCTGTGCGCTGGAGAGTTATGTCATCGATAACGACATGCTTGGGACTATCCTGAAATCCCTGGCGGGTATTAGTGTTAATGAGGAAACCTTGGCGTTGGCTTCCATTGATGAGGTGGTGCATGGCGAAGGTCATTTTCTTGGACGTAACGAGACCCTGGAACGGATGAAAAGTGATTTTGTCTACCCAGAAATCGGTGATCGCCGTTCAATTGAGGAATGGGTGGCGGACGGCGCTCGAGACACTCGAAGCGTCGCTATCGATCGCACGAGGCAAATCTTGAAGAACCACCATCCCCGCCATCTGTCTGATCAGTTGGATCGTGCATTGCGTGACCGATTTGATATTCGCTTACCGCGTTCATCAGTGGGGGAAGAATGACTAACTTCTGTTTAGCGCCTAAAAAGGATACAAAGTGATGTCAGACGATCATCATTCTCACGACCATACTGAACCGCCAAGCGATCTTGCGCTAAAAGTAAAGGCGCTGGAGTCTTTGCTCGTGGAAAAAGGCCTGGTGTCCGAAGAGGCGCTGGATGCCCTGATCGAGACCTATGAGCACAAAGTAGGCCCACGCAATGGGGCGCAGGTAGTCGCGAAGGCCTGGGCGCAGCCCGAGTTCAAAGAGTGGCTGCTTAAGGATGCGAATGCCGCTATTGCGTCGCTCGGGTTCACAGGGCGCCAGGGCGAACACATGCGGGTTGTCGAAAATACTGCCAGAGTTCACAACCTCGTTGTCTGTACGCTTTGCTCGTGCTACCCCTGGCCGGTGCTGGGCCTTCCACCGGTCTGGTATAAGTCCGCTCCGTACCGGGCGCGTGCAGTCAGTGACCCCCGCGGCGTGCTGGCAGAGTTTGATACCGAGCTTGATGACGACGTTGAGATTCAGGTCTGGGATTCCACCGCCGAGATGCGCTATCTCGTTTTGCCGCGACAGCCCGAAGAGGCGAAGGGGTGGCCAGAGGATAAGTTGGCTGAGATCGTCACCCGAAACAGCATGATTGGGGTCGAAGAGGTTTGCGTCGGCAACGATGATAACGATGAGGCAATCTCATCGTGAGGGGCAGCCATGATCTCGGCGGACTGGAGGACCTTGGCCCGATATCACCCGAGCAGGAGTCTTCTGAGCCGGTCTTTCATGCGGACTGGGAAAAGCGGGTTTTCTCCTTAACGCTTGCCGTGGGATTTCTCGGCCGATGGAATCTGGACCAGTCCCGCCACGCCCGAGAACGCCAGCGACCCGAGGATTATCTGCGTCACAGTTACTACGAGAACTGGTGGGTAGGATTGAAGACGCTTTTGCTGGAAAAAGGCCTTATCTCAAAACAGGAACTTAAGACCGGCAAGCCGGATTCCGGTCTCGCTGATTCAGGTTTATCCGCTTTGCAGGCCGATGATGTCGGGCAGATTCTTTTGCGCGGTGGATCCGTTGAGATGGAAACCGAAAAATATCCTAAGTTTTCGCCAGGCGACAGGGTGAGAGTGCGCGAGGAAGTGACCCCCGGGCATACCCGGGCGCCTGGATATGTCCGGGGCAAAATTGGCGAGATCGATCGCCACCATGGCGCGCATGTTTTTGCCGATCGCAACGCACTCGGATTTCGCGAGGCGGAGCACCTGTACAGTATTCGATTCTCGTCTCGAGATATTTGGGGGAAAAACCATCAGGCCGGTGCGGCGTTCACAGTTCGGGTAGACCTGTGGGAGCCTCATTTGGAAAGCGTGTGAGCGCCGGGCCTTACTCGGACGCGAGTGACTTGCCCGGGCTGTCGGGTGATGGCAGCGAGCCGGTGTTCGCCAACCCTTGGCAAGCACAAATTTTTGCGTTGGTTGTCGGACTTCACCAGAGAGGGTGCTTTTCGTGGGACGAGTGGACCGAAACATTGTCCACGGAAATCGCCGCGGTGCGTGACAAAGAGGAAAGCAACAGCGATGACAGTAGACAAGAAGAAGCAGACCCGGGTGACTCCTACTACCGGCTCTGGGTGACTGCGCTGGAACGCCTCCTGATGAATAAAACCATCGTGTACTCGGATGATGTCCAAAACCGTGTTAACGAGTGGCGAAATGCCTACCTCAACACGCCCCATGGCAACCCCGTTACGTTGTCCAGGGCAGACGATTAGCTTAGTGAAGCGAGATAACTCGACGGCCATATAATCGGGTTACAGTGGCGAAAGCCAAACGGTCTTGCGTAAGGAATAAGGAGAGCAGTCGGTGGAACGGAAGCTGAGCACAATTCTGGCCTCAGATGTGGTCGGATTCAGCAAAATGATTCCGGCCAATGAAGAGCATAAAAAGCTCGACCGGGATGGCAAAGCGCTGGAGATGCTCCATCGGGGGATCCGTGTAGCCGGGATCTCGATTGCGGAGTTTGCGGACAGCCAACCCTTCCAGGATCAGACTCGTAATCGTAAATTACAGGAGCTGCTCGAGTCTGTTGAGCCTACCCAAAACTGACCAGTATTTATCTCCGGAGGATGACATGGACGAAGAGGTTTTCAATATTCAACTACGCAAGTTTCTCAAGAAGGTCGGGATTCAATCCCAGCGGGAAATTGAGCAGACGGTGCGTGATGGCATTGCTTCCGGCGCTTTGCAGGGCAACGAAACGCTGAATGCGTCCGTCAGGCTGCAGCTTGGTGAAACCGGCCTCGACGTTACGATAGAGGACGACATCAAACTTGCCTGAACCACTTCAGGTCTCCGCCGCTGTGGTGCCGGATGCTAAAGGCGACACACCGCTGATCGAAATCACCGGCGCTACAGTCTGCCGCGGTGACAACCGAGTATTTGATGATTTCAGTCTGACGCTCTCCCAGCATGAGAGTGTGGCGATTCTTGGTCCGAACGGTGCTGGCAAAACGACCTTACTGAAACTGCTGATGCGGGAGATTTATCCCCTTTGGCGAGAATATCCGGTAGTCAGGATTCTCGGCAAGGAGCGCAACGACATCTGGGAGCTGCGGCGTCAGCTTGGCATTATCTCGGCCGATCTTCAGGAAATCTATTCACCAGAGGTACTTGGCCGACAGGTGGTGCTTTCAGGGTTTTTCAGCAGTGTTGGCATCTGGGGCCATCAAAGGCTGACTCGGGACCAGCACGAGCAGGTGCAAGCCGTGCTTGCGAGGCTGGATATTGAGGACCTCGCAGACCGCCCCTACGGAGAGTTGTCTTCCGGGCAACAGCGCCGTTTGCTGCTCGGCCGCGCTCTAGTGAACGCACCAGCTCATCTAATCCTCGACGAGCCCACCAGCGGTCTGGATCTGGCTGCGACTTTTCAGTATTTGCAGACCATGCGGCAGTTGATCCGCTCAGGCCATACATTGGTATTGGTGACCCACCATATTCACGAGATTCCGCCCGAGGTGACCCGGGTCGTGATGCTGAATCAGGGTCGAGTCTGGGCGGACGGGTCTAAAAACGAGATGCTGAGCGAAGCGCGCTTGTCCACACTTTATGACGTCAAGGTTCGTTTGGTGGAGTCGGCCGGTTGGTATCAAGCCCTCCCGGTCTAAGCGACTAGGAGTCTTGTCTACCCGCCAAGACAGCTTTTTTCTGCGGGATCTCATCGTACTGGATCGTGTCCTCGCCGTTATAGACAAGAAAGTGTCGACCCTTGGCTCGGGCGATCATGGTCACCCCGAGATCCTGCGCAAGTTCCAGGCCCATGTGGGTAATGCCGGATCGCGATATCAGAATCGGTACGCCCATATGCGCCGCCTTCATCACGATTTCGGAGGTCAAGCGGCCGGTGGTGTAGAAGATTTTGTCATTTCCGCCAATGTCTTCCAGCCACATTTCTCCGGCAATGGTATCGGTCGCGTTATGTCGGCCGACATCTTCGACAAAGTAGAGCATCCGCGAGCCCTCACATAGTGCACAACCGTGCACCGCCCCCGCGGCCCGGTAGATCTCGTTGTACGAATTAATTGTTTTCAACAGCGCGTAGATTGTCGATTGATAAATCTCAACCCGTGGCAGGCGGGTGTCATAAAGTTTGTCCAACGTGCAACTGAAGATAGTTCCCTGTCCGCAACCACTGGTCACTGTACGTTTGGCGATTTTTTCATGGAGGTCAACAATACCGTCGCCGTGAGTGGTAAATACGTCAACCGTCTCCCGATCCCAGTCGACACGGACCTCGGCGATTTCATTGATATCGTCTATCAGCCGCTGGTTGCGTAGATACCCCAAGGTGAGTTTCTCAGGGTAGGTGCCGAGCGTCATCAATGTCACCACCTCGGCGTCATCAACCTTGATCGTGAGCGGGTATTCTCCCGCAATGTTGAGTTCACGGGAGTCGCCAAACTCATCCCGGGCCACGACCGGCCGGGTTGGGTCCAGACCTTCATCTGAAAGCGCTGGGCGATACATCTCACGGGTTCCGTCAGTTTCGGCAGACATGGTTAATCGTTCAGCGTGTTGAGTGGCAATAGTGACACAGTTATAGTGAACCGATATCGTTCCGCAGGCAAGTCCTGATAACTTATGAAAGACCGATTTCCCGTTTCTATAATTATTGAGCGACGGTCATACCCGGATAAGGCGTGGATGCTCGACAGTTGGTCGGCCTTGGGAGTGCTTCCCGCTGAAGGAAAGTCCACTGGTGTGTCCTGTACGAGTATTTATCAGTGTGATAGCAGCGAACAGTTTCTCTTCGAAGGCTACTGTATAGAACTCTTTGCTGACGACGCCGAAAGTTACTATGCCAACCTTACGGGGCGCCAGCCCGGAGTCTTTGTAGTGTGTGAGCAGGAAGAAGAGGATGACGCTCTGCATCCTCTGCTGGTGACGGTGAGTTATGATGAGATGGCGTCCTATATCGAGGTCGATACGCCGGTGTTTGATTTGCCGATTCCACCGCCCGTATATGAATGGGTCGAAGGGTGGGTGCTTGAGAATTATCAACCTCAAAAGAAGCATAAGAGGGTTCGGAAGGAGTGGGCAGACCAAACCTGGAAGCCCTTGCGTCGCCCCGTGGGACGTTGATCAGGTCGGTTACCGCAGAATCGCTTATGGACGAACGCTCTTTCCTCAGTCGATGGTCCCGCCGTAAGGCGCTGGGCCAGGAAGAACTCGACGATGCGATCCTCGGTGGGACAGAAGAGAGTGTGACCGAGACGGCCGATTCCGCTGAAGAAAGGCCCCCGCCGCCGACGGATGAGGACATGCCGCCGATAGAATCTCTCGGCGAAGATGACAATTATGGTGATTTTCTTTCCCCCAAGGTCAGTGAGAAATTGCGTAAGGTAGCGTTGCGTAAGTTGTTCCATGGAGCCGGATTCAACATCCGTGATGGACTGGACGACTACGACGAGGACTTTACTTATTTCGAACCGTTGGGCGATATCGTCACGGCCGACATGCGTCACCGTGAAGAGATGCTGGAACGTAAAGCGCGCGAGGCCGCCGAAGCCGCTGAGAAAGAGAGCGCATCCGAGCAACAAGTCGCGACAAAAGCACAAACGGAACTGGAAGAAGAAAGCGAAGTACCCGACTCCGAGACAGACGATCTTGCGGACAGTCAGATTGAAAAAAATGAGGGCGTTGCGGCTGACGATGCTGAGGGCGAGGAAATCGGTCTGACGGGTCTGGATCGCCCGGTTGATCGTGAATCCCCGGACCACGGGCCGGTATCGGACAGTCAAATCGCTGGGATGCGGGATGGCACAAAAGGAGAAAACGGATGAGCGCAGATACGACTGAACAGGTAGAAAAATTCCTGGGGTTTGATCTGCCAAGTGATTCACCGCTTCAGCGGGCGCGGCTTCAGGCGCTCGCGACAGGGCTTGTCGGTGAAGTGACGCCTACGTCTTTGGTTTCTTTCAGTTCGAGCGGCGTCCTTGCCATCGTGGGGCCTTTGCCCTCGGCACTGGTGGTAGTCCAGGAGTTGCCGGAAGTGGATGGCTGTCTTGTGGTCGCGACCGATGGTGGTGATCCCGGTACAACCGAGATTCGTGAAGTTGAGGGCCGACCTTTCCCGGTAGTCTTTGGCAAGCCAGCGGCGATCGAGGGCTTTTTGGGCAAATTTGTGATTAGCCTCATGCGCGATGGGGTGGAGATGGATCTTGCGAAAGCTATGGAACTTCCTGGCGGGACGGTCGATATCGTGCTGGATCTTCTGCGCGAGCCGCTGCTGACGCCTGAGGTGCTGCCACCGGGGTATTTTGCGCCGCGCGGTGACAGCGTTGCGTTGGATGAGGCCTGCCAGTCGATTCGGGATCTTAAGGGCCAGTTTGAAAAACCCCAATATGTACTCTATGACCCGGATATTTGTGCCCATGGTGCCCGTGGGATTAACGGTTGCCGACGCTGTCTCGACGTCTGCCCGGCAGACGCACTGAGTACAGTGGGAGAGCGGATTTCGGTCGACACGCACCTCTGTCATGGGATGGGCTCATGCTCATCTGCCTGTCCAACGGGCGCCCTGAGTTACGCCTACCCCAATCGTGTCGACACGCTGAATCGTCTGCGCAGAACGATCAATGAATTCGGCAAGCAGACTGATATGGTGCCTGAGGTAATATTTTATGGAGGAGAGGAGGGCAGCGCACAACTGAGCGAGCACATCCTCGAAATCCCAGATCATGTGATTCCCTGGCGAGATGAGGAAGTGGGAAGCATCGGGCCGGAAGTCTGGCTCTCCACGATTGCTTATGGGGCGCGCTCCATCACCGTGCTCACATTTCCACAGACACCCCAGAGCGTCTGTGTCTCAGTCGAGCGGCAAGCAAGTGAAGTCAACGCGGTGCTGTCAGGATTAGGGTGGATGGGCGACACTGTCAAAGTTATCCCCGTGGGTGAAGAAGGTGCTTCTCCATGGTCAGTGAGTGGACGAGTGGCTGCGGAGATGACGTCTGACTGGAAGGCCGCCACTTATGCTGGCATTGAAGATAAGCGTACCGTTCTGCGGGCGGCGATTGATCATCTTGTCACTCAGACGCGTGACGCCCCGTCAGAAATTTCATTGCCGACGGGAGCTCCGTTTGGCGAAGTCCGTGTCGATCAGGAAAAATGCACGCTCTGTATGGGCTGCGTTTCAGTTTGCCCGACCGGGGCGATTCTCGATAACAAGGACCGCCCCTGTCTTTCATTTATCGAGTGGAATTGTGTTCAGTGTGGATTGTGTGAGAACGCTTGTCCGGAAGGAGCGATCGATCTCAAGGCGCGGTTGCTTACCGACAGCAATATTCGAATGGAGCGCCGGGTCCTTAACGAGGAAGAGCCCTTTAAGTGCCTCGGATGTGGGAAACCTTTCACTACGCAAAGCATGATCGAGAAAATGGAAGAAAAACTGGCTGGCCACCGAATGTTTGAGGGCGACGGAATGCGTCGCTTGAAACTCTGTGAGGACTGCCGAGTTAAGGACATGTTTAAGGAAAAAAGTTAAATATTGGAGAATTAAGAG
>JBMUHF010000012.1:0-17317 GCA_050302555.1 Arenicellales bacterium
GCCGTCTTCCAGCGTGATGGAAAAGTCTTCGTGCACATGCCAGCGGGGGGCGTCCAAGGCCTGCTGGGGTGAGCAGCCATCATGGAGGATGTTGTTCAAGACCTGCACTTGGCCCTGCGGCTGGTGGTGCCCCCCCATCACGCCAAATGCCATGAACGGATCTCGCCCACGGGTCGCAAAGGCGGGGATGATGGTGTGATATGGCCGTTTTCGGCCGGCGACTTGGTTGGGGTGTCCGGTCTGTGTCACGAAACCCTTGCCCCGGTTCTGCATCGAGATGCCCGTGTTGGGTACGACCATACCGGAACCGAAATTATCGTAATGCGACTGAATCATCGACACCATCATCCCATTGGCATCGGCCGCTGCGAGGTAGACCGTCCCCTTATCCGGCTGGATTTCAATATCCGGCGTATTCGCTCTTTCGAGACTGATGTCACTGGCGCAACGGGCCAGGAACTCCTCATCCAGGAGGCGGTCGGTTGACACCGTCATGGCATCAAGATCGGCAACATGGCGGTGCGCCAGGAAGAAACCCGTCTTGATGGCTTCAATCTGCAGGTGCACCCGGTCAGCCGACAGCGCTTCATGACGTTCGATCTTAAGATGGCGCAGGATGCCGAGTGCGATCAGCGTGACGATGCCTTGACCGCTTGGCGGGATCTCATGCACGGTTAATCCCGCGTAATCCAGCGCGACACAGTCTGTCCAGAAGCCTTCGTGGCTTGCCAAATCATCCGGCGTCATCACGCCGTCGTGCCGAGCGCAGTCTGCAGCTATCTTTTGCGCCAGATCACCCCGGTAAAAGCTTTCTCCTTGCGATGCGCAGATCTCCTCGAGTGTGTCTGCCATTGCCGCACAGCGGAAGAGCTCGCCTTCCCTTGGTGCTCGCCCATCGATGGTAAAGGTATCGTAGAAGCCCTCGTTCTGAACAAACTTCCCGCCGACGCGATCCCAGGCTTGGGCCACCACCGGGGAGACAAGGTAGCCGTCGCGTGCATAGTTGATGGCGCTGCTGAAAAGCTGATCAAAGGTCAGAGAGCCGAAACGTTTCCAGAGTTGTACCCAGGTGTCGACGGCACCAGGAACCGTTACGCTGTCCCAGCCATGCTCAGGAACACCATCGCGGCCGGCAAAGTATTCGGGCGTCCAGCCTGCCGGAGAGCGCCCGCAGCCGTTAAAGCCGTGTAGGCCCGAGTCGTCCGCAATGATGGCGAAGGCGTCGCCGCCGATGCTGTTCATGGTGGGCTCAACGACCGTCAGGCAGATGGCGGTCGCAACAGCGGCATCCACGGCATTGCCCCCGCGACGCAGCATCTCAAGGCCTGCCTGAGCCGCCAGGGGTTGTGAGGTACTCACCATCTGACTGGCATGCACTGCCGACCGGCGGGACGGGTGGCGATGGTCGCGATCGATTTGCTCAAACATATCTAGGGTTGACCGGAATTTTTAATAGGGGCACAAGCACTTCAGGGATTGATGTTGCCGTGACCCGCGTGGGTGACGCGGCTTAGCGGGCAGTCTAGCACCGGTTTTTCCAACCTGGCCGTGCCCGATCAGGAAGTTTTCTTGCATACGGTTTCGAGATAATCCAACAGTGCGTCAAAGTGACCTTTTTCCTTGGCCATGTCTATCCGAAGGCGCTCACTGCAGTGCGCATCCAGTGGCATATTGAGTGCCCCCCAGTGGTAACGCACCGGTTCCTGTGGTTCGACATCGCCGATCAGCATCCGGGCTGTTCTATGGGTGAGATCGCCAAACCAGTCGATGCTTCCCTGGCTTTTGACAATGTCCAGATGGGCCAGACCCTCTCCTGCGATATAGGTATACAGGCCCTGGTCATCGCGTTCGAGACTGTTGTGAATATGACCGTTGAGGATAGTACGCGCACCGATATGCAGCAGTTGCTCGCGCAACCACTCGCCCTCGCCAAAGTTCTCGATGCTGTGATCAGAGGGTTGTTCTTCTATAGGACGCAGGTCTGTGATTGGCCGGTGACTGAAGATCACGTAGTCACGAATACCGGGGTTGTCCTCCAACGGTGGCAATTGCCGCAGTAGCGCACCGCGCATTCCGCCGGACCAGGGGATCGTGTCGGCCGCGGTGTCGAGATTCACAAACTGGATGCCGCCAAGGCGGAACGTCGAGTTGCGTGGCCCGACGCCGCGCTCAAACCAGTGCAGCAGGTGCTGATCGAAACTCCGGACAATGTCATGATTACCGTATGCCGCATACACCGGTACGGGACTGCGTGAGAGGTTCTGGATGACATTGAGATCGTCGCCCGGCTGATAATAGAGATCACCCAGCAGCAGAAGAAACTGCGCGCCCAGTTGATGGGCCTGCTGCATTGTCCAGTCGAGTTCACGACCCCCTCCGGTATCCCCGATGGCGGCAAACCGGTAACTGTCGGCAAACGGCACCTGCCAGTGCAGCCTGAGCTCTTTATCTGGCTCTGTGTCACCGAGCACCGTCCGCTTCAGGCCATCAATCGATTCTTCTTGAATCTGCCCCTCGCCCTTGCGGTTCAGAATCGCCTGGGGGTGAATGTTGTCGACGGTTACCTGGAACGCACCCTGCATTTTCAACGTCGGCTCTGGTGTAAACGCCCGCCATGAAAGGAACGGTCCTTTCACCCCGGTAAAAAAGGCACCATCCGCCGAAGCTTTAAAATGATCTTCAGAGTGCCAGGCCTTATGTTTTACATGACGGGGCTCTGCCATCAGTGGCAGCCGGAGGCCCCGCATCGCGAGAGCATTGATGCCCACGCCGGCCCCCACCAGCGTGAGTGCGCCCAGAAACTGACGGCGGGAAGACGGCTTACTCATGAATCTTTGTCTGAAACTATCACTGTGTACGGGAGAGAGATGGCCTGATCACGAGTTAGGCATCTAACCGACCGGATTTTTGACAGAAGTCTGCAGGCAGTCGATTTAACTGCTTAACTCTGTACTGGATTTTAGCACCCGATGGGATGCCGGCCTGTGAACTGCTGTCTCACTGAAACGGTCTAATCCGCTTCAGAATCCCGAATCAGCTTGGCCAGGGTATCGGGATCGAAGATCGTCAAACACTGGCGCGTGGCTTCAATGAGGCCGCCTTGCTTCAATTGGTTGAGCGTACGTGTGACGCTTTCCCGTGTCGTGTTGGTTCGACTCGCGAGATCAGCATGGGTCGGGGGCGGTGTGATCTCAACTGTGCCGTCCTGTGCAGGATGCATGCTCGCCAGCCGCAGCAGTTCGGCGTGAATCCGGTTGCTGGTATTGAGCGTACTGAACTCGAACACCTTTTCATCAGCTCGGCGTAGACGACCCGTCAATTCGACCATCAATGCCCGCATTACCTTGGGATGCGAGTCGAGAAACTCATTGAAGACACGCGCCGGTAGCGCCGCCAACAGGCTTTCCTCGAGTGTGACGACAAAACTGGAGCGCGGTTCGCCATCAAGCGCAGAGAGTTCACCAAAGACGTCGCCTTGGACGAGTTCTGCAAAGGTGATCTCTTTGCCCGCATCCGAAAAGGTTTTCGCACTGACCCGGCCACTGCAGATGAAATACACCTCGTCGCAGGGTGCATCTTGGGCGAGCACTTCGCTTGCTGCTTCATGGCGCGACCAACTGCAGTTTTCAGCCAGTACGGTCAGTTCCTCTTCGGTTAAAGGCGAGAAGATTCGAACCTGTGCCAGGGCGGTGACACTGACTTTGGCTGTCGCTTGTTTTGCCATATTGAAACTCCGTGGCGCACCTGATCGTTACCTTAACCGATTACGGTGCTTGGGGCGATAGCCGCCCTGTGCGACTGGATCTGGATCCCGGTTTGTCTGCAAAGCCGCTATGATCCGGTCACATGGAGGCGCAATTACCCTGTCGGATTGTCTGCTTGACCGAGGAAACGACCGAGACGCTTTACCGTATCGGTGAGGCCGATCGGATCGTGGGGATTTCGGGTTTCACGGTCAGACCGCCGCAGGCCCGCAAGGAAAAACCCCGCGTCAGCGCCTTCACCAGTGCACGCATCGATCGGATTCTTGCGCTGTCGCCAGATCTCGTCCTCGGCTTTTCAGACCTGCAGGCCGACATCGCCCAGGAACTGATCCGTGCCGGGGTGAGTGTGATGGTGTTCAACCAACGCTCGGTCAGCGGCATTCTGGACATGATGAAGACTCTGGGTGCGATGGTGGGGGCCAGTGAATCTGCCGAGGTTCTGATTGATGAATGTCGAGCGAATCTCGAGCATGCCCGGGCCCGGACCCGGGCGGGTACACCGCGTCCTCGGGTGTATTTCGAAGAGTGGGATGCCCCCCAGATTTCAGCTATCCGCTGGGTCTCCGAACTGATCGAAGTGGCCGGCGGGGAAGACATTTTTCCGGAACTCGCACAGTGTCCCGATGGCAAGAGTCGGATTATCGCGGACCCTGAAGAGGTGGTACGCCGACGCCCCGACATCATTATTGGATCCTGGTGCGGCAAGAAGTTCCGGCCAGAGAAGGTCGCGGCCCGATCCGGTTGGTCGGCGACGCCCGCGGTAAAAAATAACGCGCTCTATGAAATTAAGTCGGCCGAGATTCTCCAGCCCGGCCCGGCGGCGCTTAGTGACGGTCTCTCACGGCTATGTACCATTATTGACGCATGGCACGCGGCGCATGACCGGCCTGTGCATGAGTCCGGCCAGGATATCACTGGCTGAGTGCCGCGTCGTTCCAGACTTCAAACTCCATCGCGGCCTTGATCAATGAACGCGTATAGTCGTTTTCGGGAGTCGTAAAGACCTGGTTCGCCGCGCCGTGCTCAACCACCCGACCGGAACGCATGACGATGATCTCGTCGGCCAGGGCGCGAACCACACGCAGATCATGACTGATAAAGAGATAACTCAGCCCATGTGTTTCCTGCAGACCTAACAACAGGTCAATCATCTGTGATTGCACTGCCCGGTCGAGGGCTGAGGTCGGCTCATCCAATACGATCAGCGCAGGTTTCAGGATCAGCGCCCGGGCGAGGGCGATCCGCTGGCGTTGTCCGCCGGAGAACTCGTGCGGGTAGCGCAGCCGCGCATCAGGTTCAAGCCCGACTTCCCTGAGGGTATCGATGACCTGCGATTCTTGCTCTTGCCCCTCAGAAATGCCGTGTGCTATCAGCCCCTCGGCAATGATGTCGCCGACACTCATTCGCGGGCTAAGGCTGCCATAAGGGTCCTGGAAAACAATCTGCATCTGGCGGCGCAGGTCCTTGAGGGCGTTGCGACGCAGGCCATCAATGCGCTGATCTTTAAACGAGATCGTCCCGCGACTTTTCGTGAGCCGCAGCAGCGCCAGCGCCAGCGTGGTTTTGCCCGAGCCACTCTCGCCCACCACACCCACTGTGCGACCGGGGTGCAGTGTCAGACTGACCCCATCCACGGCTTTGACATGATCGACTGTCCGCCGCAGGATGCCCCGGCGAACGCTGAACCAGACCCCGAGTTGATGGGCTTCAAGGAGCGGCTTGCCCGTGGCCTCGGTGACGGTATGTCGGGCTTTGGGCTCAGCCTCGATGAGTGTCCGGGTGTATTGCTCCGAAGGCGCTTCAAAAATCCGGGTCGTGGCTCCTGATTCCACGATTCTTCCGTTTTACATGACGTAAACCCGGTCTGCGGTTTTTCGGACGACGCCTAGATCATGAGTGATGAGCAGCAGGGCCATGCCAAGGTTTCGGCAGATCTCATCGAGTAGTGCCAGGATCTGCGCCTGTGTGGTGACGTCGACAGCCGTTGTCGGTTCATCGGCAATCAGCAGACGGGGCTCGTTGGCAAGTGCCATGGCGATCATGACACGTTGACGTTGGCCGCCCGAAAGCTGGTGCGGCCAGGATTTCAGTTGGCGCTCGGGGTCGCGGATGCGCACCTGTTGCAGCAGTTGCAGCGCCCGCTGACGGGCATCGCGCTCCTTCATTTTTTTGTGCAGGATCAGCGTCTCACAAATCTGTTTTTCAATGGTGTGGAGGGGATTTAAAGACACCATCGGTTCCTGGAAAATCATCCCAATACGAGCGCCGCGCACACGCCGCAGCACTCCCTCGCTCGCCCCCAGAAGCTGCTCCCCCTCGAAGCTGATGCTGCCGCCGGGGTGACTGGCTCGGGGATAGGGTAATAGTCCCAATATCGATGCTGCAGTGACTGACTTGCCCGACCCGGATTCGCCCACGAGAGCGATGCGTTCGCCGGGTTCAATGCACAACGAGACATCCTGAACGGCATCAATGCGACCTGAGGGCATGGCGAAGCGGACCGACAGGTTGCGAATTTCCAGTAGCGGCTTTGACGGGCGGCGGCTGTCCATCATGAATCCAGCGTTTTCCGTGGGTCGAAGGCATCGCGAACCGCTTCGCCGACAAAGATCAGCAGGCTCAGCATGAGGCCGATGACGAAAAAGCCGGTGAAGCCGAGCCACGGCGCCTGCAGGTTAGCCTTGCCCTGTGCGAGCAGTTCGCCCAGTGATGCGGACCCTGGTGGTAAGCCGATTCCCAGAAAATCCAGGGAGGTCAGCACAGTAACGGAGCCCGCCAGAGTGAAAGGTATAAAGGTGATGGTTGCCACCATTGCGTTGGGCAGCAGGTGGCGGAACATGATGACCGTGTTGCTCACCCCCAGCGCTTGGGCGGCCCGAACATACTCGAAGTTGCGCGCGCGCAGAAATTCCGCACGCACCACACCCACAAAGCCCATCCAGGAAAAGAGCAGCAGCAGGCCCAGCAGCCACCAGAAGTTGGGTTCGACCACACTCGCCAGGATGATCAGCAGGTATAACGTCGGCAACCCCGACCAGACCTCGATAAAGCGTTGGGCCAGAAGATCGGTCCAGCCGCCGAAATAACCCTGCACGGCTCCGGCAGCGACGCCAATCACCGCGCTAATGATGGTTAAGGTAAAGCCGAACAGTACTGAAATCCGAAAGCCGTAGATCGCCCGGGCCAATACATCACGGGCCTGATCGTCGGTACCGAGCCAGTGCTGGCGGTCGGGTGGCGCAGGCGCCGGGACGGGAAGGTCCCAGGCCACTGTCTGGTGGTGATAGCGGATCGGCGGCCACAGCATCCAGCCTTCGGCATCAATGAGTTCTGCGAGAAAGGGGTCGCGATAATCCGCTTCGGTGAGAAAGTCGCCGCCAAACGTTGTTTCGGGGTAGGCCTTGAAAATCGGCATGTAGACCTCGCCGCGGTATACCACGACAAAGGGCTTGTCGTTAGCAACAAATTCGGCAAAGAGTGACACAGTAAAAAGGATCAGAAAAACCCACATCGACCACCAGCCACGCCGGTTTGCCCGAAAGTTATGTAGGCGCCGCCGGGTCAGGGGACTGAGTCCTTGGTCGCCCATCTAGGTCTCCCTGCTTTCAAAATCGATCCGCGGATCGACGAGGGTGTAGGTGAGATCTCCCAGCAGGCTCATCAAGAGGCCCAGCAGTGAGAAGAAAAACAGCGTACCAAACATCACGGGATAATCCCGGGCAAAGGCCGCCTCGAAGCCGAGCAGGCCAAGCCCGTCCAAAGAAAAAATGATTTCAATGAGCAGTGAGCCGGTGAAGAGAATGCCGATGAAGGCACTGGGAAATCCGGCAATGACGATCAGCATCGCATTGCGAAAAACATGGCCATACACCACCCGGCGTTCGCTTAAGCCCTTCGCTCGAGCGGTCAGTACATATTGCTGGTTGATCTGGTCAAGAAAGGAGTTCTTGGTCAGCATCGTGAGTGTGGCAAAGCCGCCGATCGTCATCGCCAGCACCGGCAGGGTGATATGCCAGAAGTAATCCAGGATGCGCGACGGCCAGGACAGCGTTTCCCAGTTCTCTGAAGTCAGCCCGGCAAGGGGAAACCAGTCGAGGTAACTGCCTCCGGCAAAGGTCACCAGCAGGAAGACGGCAAAGAGAAAACTCGGGATGGCGGTACCGATCACCACCAGTACACTGGTCCAGACATCGAAACGGCTACCGTCACGGACTGCCTTGGCGATACCGAGGGGAATCGATATGAGGTACACCAGCAGCGTTGTCCAGATGCCGAGAGAGATCGATACCGGCATCTTGTCCAGCACCAGGTCTACCACCGAGCGGTCGCGATAAAAGCTTTCACCAAAGTCGAGCATCAGGTACTGCTTCATCATTGTGAGGAAGCGTATATGCAGCGGCTTGTCAAAACCAAAGCGCGCCTCAAGTTCGGCAATGAAATCCGGATCAAGCCCCTGAGCGCCGCGGTACTTCCCGCTGAAGGCATCGCTGCCGCCCGTGTTCGAAAGGGTTTCGGTTGTGCCGGTGCGCGTAACCCGTTCGGTGATGTCTGCACCAACCCCGGTGAGTTGGGAGATGATCTGCTCGACCGGGCCGCCGGGCGCGACCTGGATAATCAAAAAGTTGATCACCATGATCGCGAACAGGGTAGGGATAATCAGTAACAGTCTGCGGACGATGTAGGCAGTCATGATCGTACTAAAGCGGGGCTTACTGGCGGTTCTTTTCCAGCGCGGTAGCGCGCTCGTTATCAAACCACCAGCGGTCGGTCATGACACCGGTGCGCACCGGTGCCTCAGGGATGCCGAATTTGTCCCAGTAAAGTACCCGCTCGGCCCGGATATGCCAGTGGGGAACCACATAATGACCCCACCGCAGCACCCGGTCGAGCGCCCGGGTTCTCTGGTTGAGTTGTTCGCGCGACTCGGAGCGCAGCATCAACTCGATCAGTTCGTCCACCACCGGATCACGGACACCGGCGAGATTGCGACTGCCCGCCGAGTCCGCAGCGGCTTGGCTCCAGTATTCGTACTGTTCGTTGCCGGGTGTTTGGCTCTGACCCCAGACCCACACTATCATGTCAAAGTCTAATTGGCGAAAGCGGTTGATATACTGGTTTTCATCCACCAGACGCACCTTGGCCTGGATTCCCAGCCGTTTCAGATTCCGGACGTAAGGCAGCACGATGCGCTCAAATGCGGGACTCACCAGTAGAATTTCAAAGCGGAAAGGCTCCCCCGTCGCGCCGTTAACGAGACGCAGATCCTGAACTACCCAGCCCGCGTCCTTGAGAAGTGTCTTGGCACGGCGCAAGTTGTCGCGCGGCCATCCCTTGCCATCTGTGATGGGCGGCGTATAGACCTCACCGAAAACTGCATCCGGCACTTTTCCACGAAACGGTTCCAGTACGGCGAGTTCCTCACCCTGGGGTTTGCCGCGGGCGGCAAGGTCTGAATTGGAGAAATAACTGGTGGTCCGGGTGTACTGGCCATTAAAAAGGTTGCGGTTGGTCCACTCAAAATCAAAGGCGAGCGCAACCGCTTCGCGCGCCCGCCGGTCAGAAAACTGCTCACGGCGCGAATTCATGACAAAGGCCTGCATACCGGTAGGCATCCGGTGTTCGATCAGTTCCTTTTTCAGCCAGCCTTTCTCCACCACGGTGACGTTGTAATCTTCTGCCCAGGCTTTCGCCTGATTCTCTAACCGAAAATCAATGTCACTGGCCTTGAGCGCCAGGCGGATCGGGGTTGCGTCGCGAAAAAAAACAGTCCGGATGGCGCCAAAGTTGTTAAGCCCCCGGCGTACTGCAAGATCCTTGCCCCAGTAGTTGTCGACCCGTTGGCGCACCGTGAACCGGCCCGCCTCGAAATCGGTGATCTGGTAAGGCCCGCTGCCGAGCGGCGGATCCAAAGTGGTGGAACCAAAATCCCGGGTGGCCCAGTAGTGTTTGGGTAGGATGGGCAGCTGGCCCACAATCAGTGGCAGTTCGCGGTTGTTGGATTCACTGAAAGTAAAACGTACCCGCGTGGAATCCAGTGCTTCCACCGAATCGACCGCGCCATAATAGAAGCGGTACTGCGGCTTACCCTGGCTGACGAGCGTTTCAAAGGACCAGACCACATCCTCGGCCGTAATCTGCTTGCCATCGTGCCACCGCGCCTGGGGACGAATATGAAAGATGACCCAGGCCCGATCACGCGGCCACTCAATGGTTTCGGCAATCAGGCCGTAGCCGGTAAACGGCTCATCGGCGCTGGTGATCAGGAGCGTTTCTACTGCGCCGGTACCGACCGCGTTACCCTTGGGGATGAACGGGTGAAAACTGTCAAAACTGCCTTGGGCCGCAAGCCGTAGACTTCCACCTTTGGGCGCATCGGGATTGACGTAATCAAAATGACGAAAGTCGGCGGGATAACGGGGTGTCTCCGAGTCAAACATGGAGATAGCATGGGCGCGCAGTACATCGGTCGCCAGCGCTGTGAGGGGGCTCATGACGAGCCATATAAAAAGAAGCCAGCGCATGATCCCGTCATTATATCTGCCGGAATCGTTTGACCTGACTGAGACCTGATCCGATCGCTTTGAAAAATTCGTCGATACGCCGCTTGGCAAAAGCGCCAGTTATAACTCCAGCCTTCGGGCGGTCTGTGCTGCGTTGGTACCGGATGCACGGCCGCCACGACCTGCCTTGGCAGGTCAAAGGCGATCCTTACCGGGTGTGGGTCTCAGAAATCATGCTGCAGCAGACCCAGGTTGCCACCGTGATTCCGTTTTACGAGCGCTTTGTCCGGCGTTTTCCCGATGTCGCCAGTCTCGCTCGTGCGAAAACCGATACAGTATTGGGTTATTGGACCGGACTCGGCTACTACGCGCGAGCCCGCAACATGCATCGCGCAGCGCAAATCATCCTGCGTGAGCACGGCGGGGTATTTCCAGACCAACTGGAAAGCGTCAAGGCATTGCCGGGGATCGGCCGATCAACCGCGGGTGCCATATTGAGCTTGGCCAGAAACCAACGCCACCCGATTCTTGATGGCAATGTTCGCCGGGTCCTGGCACGGTATTTCGCAGTTTCAGGAGATCTTTCCCGCCGGGAAGTCGAGGCAGAATTTTGGCAGCACGCTGAAGCCGTTCTGCCCAAAAGTACAGCGCTGGCCGCGCCGTTCAATCAGGCGATGATGGATCTTGGCGCACTGTTATGTAAGCGCACTCGGCCACAATGTGTCGTGTGTCCCTTAGCCCATGGTTGTCGAGCGCATGCACTTGAAACCCCGGAAGCGTTCCCCCGCCGTCGTCAAAAACGCGCCAGGCCGACGCGCGAGGTCACTGCGCTGATTCTGACCGACCCACAGGGCCGTGTGCTGCTTGAGCGTCGGCCCGACGTGGGAATCTGGGGCGGCCTGTGGAGCTTCCCGGAATGTCCGGCCGGACAGACCCCCGAGCGCTGGTGTCAGCAGAACCTAAAAATCCGGGGGATAAAATCCCCGGGATTACCCGTCATTCATCATGGCTTCACGCATTTTGTCCTTAAGATCTGTCCACAGCCGGTGCGGGTAACTGCTGCGGCGGGCGCTAAAATCGAGGGTAGGGGCGGGGTGTGGGTTCATCCCGGCGCGCCCGGAAGACGTGGACTCGCCGCGCCGGTAAAGAAACTTTTGGAACAACTGGATAAGGGATATGAGTGAGAAGATTCAATGTGTGGTGCTCAATCGTTTGGCCGAGCCGCTGGCTACAGCTCCCTGGCCCGGGGCACTAGGTCAGCGCATCCTGGGCGAGGTCTCGCGTGAAGGTTGGCAGCAGTGGCTGTCGCGTCAGACCATGCTGATCAACGAACAGCGGCTGAGCCCGATTAACCCGGAACACCGCGCGTACCTTGAGGCGCAGATGACCGCATTTCTCTTTGGCGACGGCGGAGATGAGCCCGAGGGCTGGGTAGCGCCGAAAGAGGTGTGAAGAATGGGGCATCGACGGCAAAGTTGCTATACTCGGGCGCTTTACTGACGCACTCCCCGACTTACTGCCCCGGTTGATCTAAAGACAATGCCACTCGACCGCGCCAGCACGGTTTGGGGTCCGGCATCACCCGAACCCGCGATCGCGCTGTGCCGTTAAAAAAGGCGTCCCGAAGGGGTTGTATACCCTTAGGGCGTCCAAAAGCACAATAATCAGTGGCACCGTAATCGAACCTTTAGATCAGACCGTTAGTTGATGGAATGATGACAAAGGAGTCAACATGACCGACGCCAAAGCCCATAGCGCTTATGGCCTTGAAAACCATGGCCTTCGTAAGCCGAAAGCCGTCCATTGGAACCTAACCCAAGCTGTGCTCATCGAGCACGCCATCCACAAAGGTGAGGGCTCGCTGACCCGGTTTGGGCCGCTGGCGGTCAACACCGGCCAGCACACCGGCCGATCAGCCAATGACAAGTTTGTGGTGCGGGACGAGAGCACTGAAAACGAGATCTGGTGGGGTAAAGTCAACGTGCCCTATAGCCCCGAGCACTTTGATGCCCTTTTTGCCCGGATGGTGGATTACCTCGAAGGCAGGGAATGGTATGTTCAGGACTGTTTCGCCGGGGCTGATCCTGACCGGCGTTTGCCCGTCCGAATCATTAACGAACTTGCCTGGCACAGCGCCTTTGCCCGCAACATGTTTATCGTTGGAACCGAGGAGGAGCAGGCCAGCCATGAACCTGGCTTCACCGTGATCAACGCGCCGGGTTTTACTGCAGACCCGCAGGTTGACGGCACCCATTCACCTACCTTCATTGTTGTCAATTTTTCCCGGAAGCTCGTCATCATCGGCGGCACCAGTTATGCCGGTGAGACCAAGAAGTCCATCTTCAGCGTCATGAACTATTTGCTACCTCGTCAGGGCGTGTTGTCGATGCACGCTTCAGCCAATATTGGCGATGATGGCAGCACTGCGGTTTTCTTCGGGCTGTCTGGTACTGGCAAGACGACGCTTTCGGCGGACGCATCGCGGACTCTGATTGGTGACGACGAGCATGGTTGGAGTGAAAACGGCATCTTCAACTTCGAGGGGGGCTGTTATGCCAAAGTGATTAAACTTTCTGCGGAACAGGAGCCAGAAATTTTCCAGACGACACGTACCTTCGGCACTATTCTGGAGAATGTGGTCCTGGACGATTCGGCCCGTACGATCGATCTTGATGACGGGTCACTGACGGAAAATACCCGGGCGTCCTACCCGATTTCCCAGATCCCTAACGCTTCCATGACCGGTCGGGGTGGTCAGCCAAAGAATATTGTCTTTCTCACCTGTGACGCCTTCGGCGTTTTGCCGCCGGTGGCGAAACTATCACCGGCACAGGCCATGTATCATTTCATTAACGGCTATACCGCGAAAGTTGCCGGTACAGAAAAAGGGGTCACCGAACCCTCGCCGACCTTCAGCCCGTGTTTCGGAGGACCTTTTCTGCCCCTGCATCCGCGCCAGTATGCGGAACTTCTTGGTAAAAATATTGAAACCCATGCTGTTAAGGTTTGGTTCATCAATACCGGTTGGACCGGGGGTGCGTACGGGACAGGCGAGCGGATGGCCATCAATCACACCCGGGCGATCGTGAATGCCGCGCTCGACGGCCAACTCGATGAGGTGGCGACTGCGACTGATCCGTTTTTCGGGCTTGAGGTTCCCCTCGAATGTCCCGGGGTTCCGGCTGACGTGTTGAATCCGCGAAACACATGGGCGGACGCGGACGCGTACGATGCCCAAGCCAGAAAGCTTGCCGGGCTTTTTCGGGAGAACTTTGCCAAGTACGCGGATGATGTACCGGATTCCGTGAAGGCCGCCGGGCCGCCAGCGGCCTGAGCGCCCATGACGGTCAGTGTGGGCAGGGCAATTCCTGCAGCGCGGTAATCTGTCCATGCAGCGGGCACTTCTGTGAGTAAAGCACTTCCGGCATCTTTGGCCGAGCGCTTATGGACGCGCGACGCCACGCTCTGGCCGAGCGAAGGAGCGGCTCAGACGGCAATCCACGATCGTCTGGGCTGGCTGGACAGCCCACGCTGGCTCGTTGATCACCAGGCATCACTGGCTGATTGGGCGAGCGAGATTCGCGCCCGCGGTTTCAGTCAGGCGGTGCTGATTGGTATGGGCGGTTCCAGTCTTGCCGCCGAGGTGCTGGCAGAGATTTTTGGCCCGTCCGGGGACGGATTGTCGCTGACCATCCTCGACAACACCCACCCCGACGCGATAACGGAAGCGCTGGAAAACAGGGCATGGTCACGGATTCTCTTTATTTTCTCGTCCAAGTCTGGGACCACCATTGAGGTTCAGACGTTGTGTGCCTGGGTGCTCGATAACCTGGAAGAGCAGGGAGTGGCCGAACCCGGTTCACAGTGCATCGCGATCACCGACACGGGCAGCCCCCTTGCGCGTCTCGCCGAGCAGCGGCATTTTCTGGATTGTCTTGAAACTCCAAGCAATGTCGGCGGACGTTTCTCGGCGCTGACGGCTTTTGCCATGGCGCCGGGGGCGTTGCTCGGCATTGATCTTCAGACAATGGCGCAAAGTGCCAGGGACATGGCCGAGCATTGCAGTGCACAGGACGGTGGCGTGAATCCCGGTCTTTCGCTCGGGATCTGGCTTGCAGAGCAGTATCTCGCCGGTCGTGACTGTCTACAGTTGTGCATTGATGAACAATACAGGGCTTTCGGGGTATGGCTTGAGCAACTGATTGCAGAAAGCACCGGCAAAGAAGGTAAAGGTATCCTGCCGTTGGAGGACGCGGTTTCGGCGGCCCCGGAATCACGAGTCATGAAGGTGGCTCTTGGCGCTAAGAGCAATGCCTCTTTCTGGCAGCAGCATCCGGAGACGGACGGAACGACTGTCCCTTCGCGGCGGATCAGTCTTGAGGCTAACACTGATCTTGGCGGGGAGTTCTTCCGCTGGTGTTTCGCGGTGGCGATCGCTGGGTCCATCATGCAGCTGAATCCGTTTGACGAACCGGATGTGGCCGCAACCAAAGCGACCACCCGTTTATTGCTCGATGGAGAAGTCTTGCCCGGGTCCTATGCGTCGCTGACACCGGAAGAACTCGGCGCCCGTCTAGCGTCGGCAAATGACGGGACTTATCTCGCCATCCTGACGTACCTGCCGGCTGAACCGGCTTTGTTCGATGTGCTTGAAGACTTTGCCGAGAGTGTGCGCGAGCGCTTTGGATTGCCCGTGACCATCAACAGCGGTCCGCGATATCTTCATTCCACTGGTCAACTCCACAAAGGCGGCCCCTCGTCGGGGATGTTCCTTTTTGTCCGGTCAGTGCCGGAACGTGATCTTGATATTTTCGACGAAGACTTCGGGTTTGCGCACCTTAACCACTCACAGGCCGAGGGAGACCGCGCCGTCTTAGTGGAGCGAGGCCGGTCCGTGAGTCGTATCGAGTTGGTCGGCCCCACCATGTCGTGCGTCGCCCAGTTGCGCGGCGCCCTTGCGCCGATGTTGCGAGCATGAAAACGCCGCGCGCGATTTCTTTTGATCTGGACGACACGCTGTGGGCAATTTGGCCGGTCATCGACAGAGCAGAGGCGGTACTTCACGAATACATCCGTGAAACCTTTCCACGTATCGGTGAATCCCACGATGTCGGTGATCTGCGTCTTCAGCGTAACGAGATTTACGAGCAGCGACCGGATCTGGCACACGATCTGACAGAGTTGCGACGGGTGTCCTTTGAGTCCCTGCTGCAACGTTATGGCTACGATCCCGAAGCGTCTCACGATTTGATCGCACGTTTCCTCGATCTTCGCCACGACGTGACGCTTTACCCGGACGTTATCCCGGCACTTTCCTGGTTGAGCGAACGGTTTACGCTGATCGCGGTATCCAATGGCAATGCGGATATCTCCCGCCTTGGTATTGCGAGATTTTTTCAGGGCCAGATCAGCGCCCGGGCGGCGGGGGTTAAAAAGCCTGACCCCGTGATTTTCGGCAAGGCTTGTGAACTCCTTGCCGCAAAGCCCGCCGAGGTGCTGCATGTGGGAGACCATCCCGTGGAGGATGTTATCGGCGCCCAACAGGCGGGACTGAAGGGGGCCTGGGTAAACCGCAAGGGGGAGACGTGGTCGCATGAGACCGCCCCCCATGCCGTGGTAGAAGATCTGGCACAGCTTGTAGATCTTCTCGATCAGACGGAATAGTCCGCTGGCAGGAGAGTAAGACCCCGTGGAGCGAAACGTAGATGTTGCTATTGTCGGCGCCGGCACTGCCGGGCTCGCTGCCGTGAGTCAGGTCCGCCAGGCGAAAAAGACCTTTGTTTTGATCAATGGCGGTGAACTCGGCACCACTTGCGCCCGGGTCGGCTGCATGCCTTCCAAGGCGCTGATCCAGGTAGGACACGATCTACATCGACGGGAACTTTTTGGCCGCGAAGGGATCGAAGGCGGTGAGGGATTGTCTGCCAACCTGCCTGACATCCTCGAACACGTCCGGGATCTGCGCGACATTCTGGTGGACCGGGTGCTGGGTAACAGCACCGACCAGATGGAAGAAGATTTTCTAGACGGCTACGCGCGTTTTGTCGCGCCGGGCGTTTTGCAGACAGGAGACGATGTTATTCAGGCCAAGAGCGTCATCATTGCCTGTGGCACCCGTCCAATGATGCCCCCCGCCTGGGTGGATTTTGGGGATCGCATCCTCACCAGCGATACCCTGTTTGAGCAGGAAGATCTGCCGCAGGCGGTCGCGGTTGTCGGTCTTGGCATCATCGGCCTGGAACTGGGCCAGGCACTTGCACAACTTGGAATATCGGTGACCGGCATTGATCAGCAGGAGAACATCGCCGGGCTTGCTGATCCGAGTGCCCGGCAAAGCGCAATTGAAGTGATGTCCCGCGCCTTTCCCCTCTGGCTTGGGCATGCAGCCGAACTGCAGGAGGAAGAGGGTCGTATCCGCGTTAGTGCCGGGGAGCAGTCGGTGGTGGTCGACAAAGTGCTGGCCGCGATGGGCCGGCAAACCAATCTTGACTGGTTGTCCGTTGAAAACGCAGGCGTTGAGCTTGATGAACACGGCACGCCGGTTTTTGATTCAACGACCATGCGTTGTGGTGAGGCCCGGGTCTTCATCGCAGGAGACATCACCGGCACCGATCAGGTACTGCATGAGGCAGCTAACGAGGGCCGCATTGCAGGCTACAACGCGACCCGCGACGAGAGCATCGCTTTTGCCCGGAAAACCTCACTGGCAATCACCTTCACCTCGCCGAATATCTGTTCGGTTGGAGCGGCGTTTGACGATCTTAATCCTGAAGAGATTGAGACGGGGGAGATGCGCCTGGGTCCGGTAGGACGCGCACTCCTGATGGGCGCTAACCGGGGCATTATTCGCCTGTATGCACAGAAAAAAAGTGGGGTGCTTCTGGGTGCGACGGTGATCGCGGAACGGGGAGAGCATCTGGCACATCTGCTGGCGTGGGCCATCGATGATCAGATGACCGTACTGCAGCTGCTACGAAAACCCTTTTATCACCCGACCATGGAAGAGGCAGTACAGGCCGCGCTTCGAGACCTCTTGCAGAAACTGAAACTGCC
>JBMUHF010000013.1:0-3332 GCA_050302555.1 Arenicellales bacterium
GAATGCCTGTCGCCGGAGATAAAATCTATGGGGAGCGTGACCAGAACCGCCACCTGCGCAAATTTGGCCTCCGTCGACAGTTTCTACATGCCTCCCGAATTTCCTTTTCTCATCCCCGCACCGGAAAGAAAGTGGATGAGAAAAGGAAATGCGGGAGGCATGTAGAAACTGCCGACGGAGGCCAAATTTGCGCAGGTGGCGGTTCTGGTCACGCTCCCCATAGATTTTATCTCCGGCGACAGGCATTCCGACAGCATGGGCATGCGCCCTAATTTGGTGTAGACGCCCCGTCATCAGTTCGACGTGCACTAGAGAATAATCTTTCAAGAGCTCCAAGGGCGTAAAGACGCTTCGGGCTTCACGACCATTTGGGGCGGCTCTGGAACGCTTCTCGCCACCGTACCCACGTACAGTCTCCAGGCGCTGGGAGAGTGTCCGTTGCCCGCCCTGCCAACGCCCAGCAAGCAGCGCCTGGTAGGTTTTTTTCACCTCGGATTTTGAACCAACTCGCCGGAGGCGAGTGTGCATCTGTCGGAGTGCTTCCATATTCTTTGCGAGAATCAGAATACCAGAAGTCTCTTTATCAAGTCGGTGAACGAGTTCCAAAAAACCGGAAGTGTTCAGGCGAAGTTGCTCAATCACGCTGACCCGCTGTCCGGTGCCTCCGTGGACAGCAATTCCCGAAGGCTTGTCAATGATCAAGAGATCCTGATCCTCAAAAAGGAAGTCAGGCTTAAAGCGATGATCGCGAATTTCTCCGGCAGAATCTGCTGAATGGGAGACCCTCAGAGGCGGGATCCGCACCTTATCTCCGGTGCTGATTCGGGTAGACGGACGTGAGCGGCCGCCATTGACCCGCACCTGACCGTCGCGGACGATTCGGTACACATGGCTCTTGGGAACACCCTTAAGCTCCCGAAGCAGGAAGTTGTCCAGCCGTTGACCTGCTTCCGTATCGCGGACCAGGTGAGTGCGGACTTTGGGTTTCTCGGGTATGTCCAAAAGATTAGATTGAATCAATAAATATTTGTAAAAAAGCGTTTTTTTAGCTAGACTGTCTGCGCCCTGTCGGGAAATCCGCAGACCTTTACGGTTGCGCGCTGCCGCGAGCTGCGCCGGGACAGTCGGAACGGGACGTCAAAAACGGCGATCCCAAGGGACCTTACCCTAAGTCGTTAAGGAGCGCATCTAGCGCGTCGAGACTGCCCCCCAAAACTAGCGCCCCGACACGGAGAGAGTGTCTGAGAGTTGTAAGACACTGTGACGAACAGGATACCATCTGTATGATTTCATACGGATCGCCGTCAAGGGCTGCACTTTCAACGTGTGCGCTCTGGTGGCACAGGCGATAGAAGCGTCTCTGGTTGTTCTGGAGACTAAAGCGAATGTCGGAAAATCCGATATAGCTGACCGGGGCAATCTCGCTCCGACGAGAGATTGAACACTTAGGTGTGCACTCTCGCCTCCTGTTGTTCGTCCATTCCGTGTCGAAGGCGTGTCTGCGTCTCTCGAAGAGTCATAAGAATAATTAGTCGGTCGCAAGCGTGGAGTGAGTCCTGATTGGGACATTTCACGAAATTGGAACCGACTCACACGGAAAAAATAATGAAAAGAATGCTTTTTAATGCAACCCACGCAGAAGAACTGCGGGTGGCTATCGTCGATGGACAGAAACTGCTGGATCTTGATATCGAGTCCTCGAGCAATGCCCAGCGCAAAGGAAATATCTACCAAGCACGGATTACCCGCGTCGAAGCGAGCCTCGAAGCAGCGTTCGTCGATTACGGTGCTGAGCGCCAAGGATTTCTGCCGCTCAAAGAGATCAGTCGCTCGCATTTTCGAAACTTCTCGCCCTCGACCCCAATGGCTCAAGTCCGAATTAAAGACGTCGTCGAGGAAGGACAGGAACTTCTGATTCAGGTGGAGAAAGATGAGCGGGGCACGAAGGGCGCTGCTCTCACCACGTTTATCAGTTTAGCAGGACGCTATTTGGTACTGATGCCAAACAACCCAAAAGGGGGTGGAATCTCCAGGCGAATCGACGGTGATGAACGCGCCGACCTTCGCGACGCGATGTCCGGACTCGAATGCCCGGGCGAGCACTCGTTAATCGCCCGGACTGCTGGGATAGGCAAAAGTCCTGAGGAGCTTCAATGGGACCTCAACTACCTCCTGCAATTATGGACGGTAATAGCCGAGGCAGCAGAGACTCAGGAGTCCCCATTTCTGGTGTACCAAGAGAGTAATTTGATCGTTCGTACGCTCAGGGACCACCTCCGGGGTGATATTCAGGAGATCTTGGTTGACGAAACGGCGGTATTTGATCGGGCTTCTCGCTTTATGGCTCAGGTCATGCCGCAGAACTCGGCCAAATTAAAACATTATCAAGATCCTGTCCCGCTCTTCTCGCGATTCCAGATAGAGCATCAAATCGAGAATGCCTACGCGCGGTCAGTGAAACTGCCGTCGGGTGGAGCGCTGGTGATTGATCACACTGAGGCGCTGATTTCTGTCGACGTGAACTCTGCGCGCGCGACGAAAGGCTCGGACATCGAAGAAACTGCCCTTCAGACGAATTTGGAAGCCGTTGACGAACTTGCCCGACAGATGCGCATTCGGGACCTTGGCGGTCTGATCGTAATAGATCTCATCGATATGACATCCGCCAGAAACAAGAAGATGGTTGAAAACCGACTCGACGAGGCATTACGAAACGACCGGGCTCGGATACAAATGGGGCATATCTCCCGTTTCGGACTTCTCGAGATGTCGCGGCAACGGCTGCGGAGTTCAATCAGTGAGTCCAACTATCGGGTCTGCAGCCTGTGTGACGGAACGGGACAGGTCCGCCATGTCACGTCGTCTGCGTTGAGTTTCCTTAGAATCCTCGAAGAGGAGGCACTCAAGGAGAATACCGAGGCAGTGTTTGCGGAACTGCCGGTAGAAATTGCCACTTTTCTGCTCAATGAGAAGCGGCACGAGGTGAATCAAATTGAAGCCCGTTTGGGAACACGGATCGTCTTGATTCCCTCCCCCTCGCTTCACGGCTCGCAATCAAATATCCAGAGATTGAAAAGTGAAGATCTGGATGGCAACGAGAACATACTTGCGAGTCACAAAATTAGGATTGTGTCTGAATCAGACCATCAGGGAGAGTACTCCCTAAGTCGGAGCAAAGGCCGAGCTGCGGTAAATCTCGATCAGATCGAGACACCTCCACCACCCCCACCTGCTCCGCCTGCCCCAGACAAACCCGAATCCAGCGAAGGCCTATTGGCGCGGGTTTGGAAACGCTTGACCGGCGGAGGGGATGAAGCAGACCCAAAAAGCCA
>JBMUHF010000014.1:0-2712 GCA_050302555.1 Arenicellales bacterium
GCGCGATGCCTTTGGCCACGCCCAGCTGGGCGGTGTCGCTCCGGTGGTGGCCGGGATGGTAAAAGAGGATCTTGGTCTTAAGTATCACTGGGCGGTAGCGGATTACCTCCAGCGCTCAGCGCGGCATATCGCTTCGGAATCTGATGTTGCCCATGCTTATGCAACCGGCGTCGCGGCCGTAAAAATGGCTCTCGCTGGAAAAAATGCAGTGATGCCGGCCATCGTCCGCTTATCCGATAAACCGTATCGCTGGAAGGTGGGTGAAGCGAACCTTAAACGGGTAGCGAACAGAGAGAAAATGATGCCCCGTAGTTTCATCAGCGCCGACGGCTTTGGCATCACTGCACGCTGCAGGCGCTATCTGGAGCCGCTCATCCGCGGTGAGGACTATCCGCCCTACCACAAGAACGGGCTGCCCAAGTATGTCCGGCTCAAAAATGTGTCGGTCAAGAAAAAACTCGCGGAATCTTTCGAAGTTTAAGTCTATACCGACAGCTACTAACAACCCGACGCACACAAGAACCAAAGAGCAATGACCGCTGCAGAACCCGCTACCCAAACATTCGATACAGAGCCCTTCTACGCCGCGCAGGGCGATGAGATCACGATTTTTGAAGCGGCCTGGCGCAACCAGTTGCCGGTGCTACTCAAAGGACCAACTGGCTGCGGCAAAACCCGGTTCATGGAATACATGGCATGGCGTCTTGCCCGCCCACTCATTACCGTGTCGTGTCACGACGACCTTACGGCAGCCGACCTTGTCGGGCGGTATCTGATTATTGGCGGCGAAACCCGATGGATAGACGGACCGCTGAGCCACGCGGTCCGCGCAGGCGCGTTGTGCTACCTTGACGAGATCGTCGAAGCGCGTAAAGACACGACGGTCATCATCCATCCATTAGCCGATGACCGTCGCCAACTCCCTATCGAGAAAACTGGGGAACTGCTGAACGCATCGCCTGAGTTCTGTCTCGCCATCTCCTATAACCCGGGATACCAAAGCGTACTGAAGGACCTGAAGCAGAGCACCCGCCAGCGTTTTGTGGCGATTGACTTTGATTACCCTGATGAAAAGCTGGAGCGGGATATCGTGGTTCGTGAATCCGGTATCGATCGTGAAGTTGCAACACGGCTCGTGCGCTTTGGCGGAATGACCCGTAATCTCAAAGGCAACGGACTGGAAGAAGGCGCCAGCACTCGACTGCTGGTGCATGCCGCCAAGCTCATGGCTAGCGGCATCGACCCTAATACGGCTTGCCGGTGCGCGATCGCTGAATCCCTGACGGATGAACCCGAAATGCTGGCCGCCATCAAGGAGTTGGGGGGTTCTTTGTTCTAAAAGAGCCCGCAAATATCTTTTAGGGCTCTAAACTACTCGCCTCATTTATTGAATACCGATTGGCGCCTTGCCGACAAATGAAAAATCATGACTGAATTTCACCAAAACCCGGTTCTTGGAATCATTGGCGGCAGTGGTCTTTATGATATTGACGGACTTGAGGGGGTGCGCTGGGAAAAAGTTTCTTCGCCCTGGGGTGAGCCCTCGGATGAACTGCTTTTTGGAACACTGGATGGCATTCAACTGGTCTTCCTGCCCCGACATGGCCGGGGTCACCGCTTCAGCCCAAGCACGATCAACTATCGCGCCAACATCGATGCCCTAAAACGGGCTGGCGTCACCGACATCATTTCGCTCTCCGCCGTGGGTTCTTTCCACGAACATCTTGCACCGGGCACATTCGTGATTGTCGATCAGTTTATTGATCGAACCTTTGCACGAGAGAAAAGCTTTTTCGGTACCGGCATGGTAGCTCACGTGTCCATGGCACATCCTGTCAATGCGAGACTGGGCGACTGGTGCGAGGCCGCCTGCAAATCTGCAGATATCCCGATGCAGCGCGGCGGCACTTATCTCGTGATGGAGGGTCCACAGTTCTCGACCCTGGCCGAGTCCAATCTTTACCGGCAGTGGGGTTGTGATGTGATCGGCATGACCAACATGCCGGAAGCAAAACTTGCCCGTGAGGCTGAGATTCCCTACTGCACGGTGGCCATGGTGACCGACTTTGATTGCTGGCATCCAGATCACGATAACGTTGAGGTCGACGCAATCATCCAGGTGCTGCTGAATAACGCGGATAAAGCGCGTCAATTGGTCCGCACCGTTGCCGCCATGATGTCCAAACGCCCTATGGTCTGCCCTTCCGGTGATGATCGTGCGCTGGAAGCGGCCCTCATTACCCATGCTGATGCCCGGGACCCCGTGCTGCTGGAAAAACTCGACGCAGTCGCTGGGCGAGTGCTAAAAGGAGCAAACTAAATGGCCAACCAGATCGAAGACCTGATCCGCTCACTGCCGGATTACCCCAAGAAGGGGATCATCTTTCGGGATATTACGACCCTGCTGCAGAGCCCTTCCGGATTTCGCCAGTCCGTGGATGAACTGGTTCAGCCTTTTGCGGGCAGCGGCATCGATTGCGTCGCCGGGATCGAGGCGCGGGGCTTTATCCTCGGCGGCGCAGTCGCACACCAGTTATCGGTCGGCTTCGTCGCGATCAGGAAAAAGGGCAAACTCCCCTGGGACACCATATCGGTCGAGTATCAACTGGAATACGGCAGTGATGAAGTCGAGATTCATACCGACAGTTTCGAAGCGGGCCAGAAAGTCCTGATTATTGACGACCTGATTGCGACCGGCGGTACCGCCTGCGC
>JBMUHF010000015.1:0-1327 GCA_050302555.1 Arenicellales bacterium
GTCCTGGAGCATGAGGGAGAATTCTTTCAATTCCATGGCGACCACACCTACCACGACAATCCTTTGTCTGAATTAATTCTGGAGTCCGATATTCGCGGCTGCGGGATTGAGTTGCGACTATATGGGCTTGACCCTGATGCGTGCGAGGCCCGTGCGCAAGAAAAAGGTTACGTTATTCTGCGGGCTAGCCTGGATCGACCTCACGGTCTTCGCGAATGCTACTTGCTGGACCCGGACGGATACTGCTGGGTGCCAAGCGTTGCTGCGAGCAGTTGAGTCTGATCTCGGCCGCCATCACCGTGCCCAGGATCGTTTTTTACACCTATAATCCGCGTCTGGTTCGGATACCTGACTACCGGTATGGCCTACACTGTTCTGGGCTGCCACGGTTTGCGGCCGGAACCTGGAGCCTAATGGCTTTGTGAAGTCAAAACTTCCGCTGCGCACGCGCTGACTACCTTCGATCAAGCATATGAAAATCACTCTCCCTGATGCAAGCACTCGTAGTTATCCAGGGCCCCTCACAGTTGCCGAAGTTGCGGCAGATATTGGCCCCGGGCTCGCGAAGGCGACCCTGGGTGGGGAGGTTGACGGGGTCTTGGTGGATGCCTCACATCAAATTGAACATGACTCTGCTCTCCGGATCATCACGACTAAAGATCCAGAAGGGTTGGAGATTCTGCGCCATTCCTGTGCGCATCTTCTTGCGCAGGCGGTGAAACAGCTTTTCCCACAAGCCCAGGTCACGATCGGACCGGTGATTGAAGACGGCTTTTACTATGATTTCGCCTACGCCCCCGGGTTCACTGAGGACGACCTTGATCGGATACAGGAAAAAATGGAGGCTCTTGCCAAAAAGGGGTCGCGCGTCGAGCGACTGACTATGGGTAGGGAAGAAGCGGTCGCCTATTTCCGGGAGTTAGGAGAAGAGTACAAGGCAAAGATTATTGAAGAGATTCCCACTGATGAAACACTTTCACTTTACCGTCAGGACGACTTCACTGACCTCTGCCGGGGACCACATGTTCCCGATATCGGCATGCTTCGGGCATTCAAACTGACCAAACTGGCCGGGGCGTACTGGCGAGGCGATTCGAGCAATGAGATGCTGCAACGCGTCTATGGGACGGCATGGCCTGACAAGAAGTCTCTAGATCAGTACCTCACGCGAATTGCAGAAGCCGAGAAGAGGGATCACCGGCGGATAGGCAAAGCGCTTGATCTCTTTCACTTTCAGGAAGAGGCGCCCGGGATGGTTTTCTGGCATCGGGATGGTTGGGCACTCTACACCGCAGTAGAGCGATATGTGCGGAACCTGCTGGCGGAA
>JBMUHF010000016.1:0-11143 GCA_050302555.1 Arenicellales bacterium
ACGGATACTGCAGGTGGCGCCGGTAGACAGCGCCATCGCACCGATTATCTACACCGTGCCTTTGCAGTTACTTTCGTATCACGTTGCGCTGATCAAGGGCACGGATGTGGACAAGCCGCGCAATCTGGCGAAGTCCGTCACTGTGGAGTGATGGGGAACGATGGTAAGTCAACCAGTCAATCTAACACTGCCACCGTATTTGCAGAGAAATGACCCCGTTTCTGTGATCTGAAGAGTGCAGAATCGAGACTAAATCTCTCACCATCCTGATCTTTGAGTTCAGTGATCAGATTCTCCAGTGCTTCTCGTACTCTCTTGTTCGTGAGACTGACATCACTCTTACTCAGCAACATGAGAAAACAATCGCATCGTTTGAGAGAAACTATCGTGACCAGAATGTCTGGGTATTTGAATCTTAACCCTAGCGTATTTCAGTGCTCAGCTTTGGCCAAATCCCATCAGCAAGAAACCTAATCCAAATCAACAAGATGTGTGCGATCACGCAACAAGTAGAAAAGCACACTGGCGAGCAGCACCGCGGCCGTCAGATTAACAAAAACTGTGATGAGCGTTGTACCAACAATGAAAGCCATGGCCCAATGGCTTACCGAATTTGACTGAGCAACACCCCCAACCCCGGTGTCGCGTACCCGTCTGCGAAAATAAGACATGATAGGACTCCAATCAAAGACGTCGTAACCCACCTTGAGTAGAACCCCACTGAAGACAGCCTGCGGTATGAGTCCGATCCAGTCCTGGAACAACAACATTTCGATCAATACAAATACCCCAACCATGATGCCCGCGAACCGCATGGTTGCACCCTCATTTAAGATCAAAACCGAACGAATAGTTGCCTGCGCACCCGGAATACCGCCAAACAATGCAACGCTGGCATTGGCAACCCCTTGCGCCGCCAATTCCTTATTCGGTCGGGTTGCCGCGCTTATCTGATGCATGAGCTGATATTTACGATCCACTACCAACGAAGTCAGTAAAGTGTCGAGGTAAGCCAGCACCATGAGTTGCAAGGCAAAAGGCAGCGCCAACAACAACAGTGACAGTGACCATTCAGTGGGGAAATGATGCGCGACCATCGTCGTCAAGTCTTGCACTGAACTGATCGACGCACCGAGGGAAACCCGCTGTATTTGAAGCTGACAAAAAGAACAAATCGCAGTCGCTATAACAATTGCCAGTAATGTCGCAGGGAAGAACGAATTTAATCGGCGATCTACTCGCCCGAGCAAGCTAGGTAAAACAACAATCAATATCAAGGTCATAGCGGCAACAGTCAGGTTGATCACAATACCGCCGGTGTAATTATTTTTCCCCCCCCACCCGAAAAGTGACTGAATCTCTCCTACCCAAATCAGCACAGCAATACCGTTCATAAACCCACTGATCACAACCTTGGGAACCCAACGAACAAAACGTCCTAAACGCAAGATAGCGGCGACAATCAGAAAAACACCGGTGAGCAATAACACCAGATTGATAAATCGATCCGGGTCTACCGTGGGGTGCTCCGCGAGCAACCCGCCGGTAACCGCGCTCACCAGCAGAATCGTGACTGCGGTCATCGGCGCTGTTGGCCCTGAACACTGGACTCGCGTGCCCCCGAGCGCAGCAGTAATCAGCGCAATGACGCCGGCAGATAAAATACCAGCCAAAGCACCTCGACCGCTCAAGACGCCAAACGCGGCACCGAGGCTGATGGCGACAAAGCTGACTGTCAACCCAGCCAACAGTTGCCGCGCGAGTTGCCGCGTCGATACCACTCCGCTGGAATGATTCAGTAATTTCAACTTCAGACTCAATTATTACTATTCGTTTCACTCGCTATACTATGTCGAATAGGGAAACAGCGTGCGTAAAACCTAGCTATCAACTCAGCTAAATTGAACACAACCAACTGGAGGCTACGGGTCACGGAAACAAAAGCTGCGGTGCTATACGAGCCGAATACATCCATGGTGATTGAAACGCTCGATCTATAAGAATCGCAGGAAGACGAAAGCAGAACGAAAAAAAATTCCAGAGAAATAACTAATGCATCAACTTACCATCGTTCTCCACAATTCCGTCACGGTAGAGTAAAGGGGCGACGAGTTTCCTAGCGTAAAAACCGGTGGAGGCACCATGATTATTGTCCTTGTGACATTCCCAATTTCCTCGGATCTTGATACAGCAACGCTCAAGGAAAAATTTCTCGAGACTGCGCCCATGTATCAGGATACCCCAGGTCTTATTAGAAAGAACTACCTCGCGGACCTAGAGCGGCATCGGGCTGGAGGTGTGTACTGCTTCGATACCATAGAGAATGCCAAGGGCTGGTTCGACGACGAGCGCATCGCCTGGATCACCGAGCGGTACTCAAAGCCTGACATACAGTTCTTTGATAACCCGGTGATGGTTGACAACGACAAAGGCGAGATCGTCCAGTAGGCGGTGCAGGTTCGCCTCACCGATCCGGTGCCATCCTGACCGCGGCTACCATGACCACTCCTCCCCTGGTACTGACGACGGGTGAACCGGCCGGCGTCGGTCCTGAGCTTACCGTTCAGTTGCTGCAGCAGCCCTTGCCAGGACCACTTGTTATTGCTGGCGACCCCGACCTGCTGCTCGAGCGGGCAGCGCTTCTCAACCTGCCGTTGGCACTAAAAGACAACATCCTTGTTGCCCCAGGCGGTGAGGCGGAGTTGTTGCCCGTCGCGCTTGGCCTACCCTCGGGGCCAGGAAGTCTCGACATCGCCAACGCACCCTACGTGATCGAAATGCTAACAGCGGCTACGGACGGCTGTCTCAGCGGTGCGTTTTCTGGCATGGTGACTGCGCCTGTCCAGAAAAGCACCCTGATTGAAGCGGGCAACGACTTTGTCGGCCATACGGAATTTTTGGCGCAGCGCGCGGGCGTGGATACCCCCGTCATGATGCTGGCCACGGGTGAGCTACGCGTTGCACTCGTCACCATTCACCTGCCGTTAAGTGAAGTTCCCCAGGCGGTGACACGCGAGACTCTGGAAGCAGTATTGCGTGTGGTTGATTCGGACCTTCGCACCCGTTTTGGTATCCCGGCGCCCGTGATTGGGGTCTGCGGGCTTAATCCGCACGCGGGCGAGGCGGGGCATCTTGGTCGGGAGGAACAGGACATCATCGCACCGGTTATCGACCAGCTGAGCGCTGAGGGCCTGGTTCTTCGGGGCCCACTGCCCGCTGATACGGCTTTTACTCAGCAGCACCTGAAAGCACTCGACGTGGTCGTCGCCATGTTTCATGATCAGGGTCTTCCGGTGATCAAGCACGCGGGATTTGGTGAAGTGGTCAACATCACCCTTGGGCTGCCTTTTGTGCGTACGTCCGTAGATCACGGCACAGCGCTGGATCTCGCCGGGACTGGCCGGGCACAGGTCGCTAGCCTGGTCCGCGCGGTAGAACTTGCTATAAGTTTAAGTGGTGACTCTTCCTAAAAGCCCCGGCCCCGGCCGGCCCCGAAAACGCTTCGGTCAGCATTTTCTGAATGACCACACCGTTATCGAGCGTATTGTCGAAACGCTTCATCCGCGCCCCGGAGAAATTCTTTGTGAGATCGGTCCCGGTCGTGGCGCGCTCACCGATCGGGTCGCGATTTGTGAAAACGAATTGCATCTCGTTGAGATTGACCGGGATCTGGTCCCGCGGCTGCGGGAGCGCTATGCCTTACAGAAAAACGTTCACGTCCACGAACAGGATGCTCTGACCCTGAAACTGGAGGAGATTCATCCCGCCGGCCGAGTCGTTCTTGTTGGCAATCTCCCCTACAACATCTCCACCGCCCTCATGATCCGCCTCCTGGCGCAGTGCAACAGAATCGATCGAATGGTGTTCATGGTGCAAAAAGAAGTTGCCGTGCGGCTCACGGCTTCACCTGGCGGCAAGGACTACGGCCGGCTGACGGTCATGATGAGCCGGGTGTTCGAATCAGAGTTCAGCTTTGATGTGGACCCCCAAGCGTTTACGCCGCCGCCAAAGGTGTGGTCCAGTGTCGTGGCCTTTAAGCCTCGCCCCGCCCCGCTTGGTCCAGCGATCAACGAGGAGATTTTCTCGGCCCTTGTTCGGCAGGCCTTTTCGCAGCGACGCAAAACCCTGCGCAATACCCTAAAGGGCATTTGTAGTGAATCGGTCATTCTGGAGGCGGGGCTTGATCCAAAGGTGAGGCCTGAACAGGTTTCTGTTGAAGGGTTTGCGCGGTTGGCGGCGCTGAATGAAAAAGACGCTGAGGCAGTCTAGGCGGGTTTTTCTTTTTTAGGATCTACGGGTTTTTCAGGTGCGCCCAGAAGAACCGTCATGGTGCCTTCTATCCAGACTCTGGCCTCATCATTTACGGTACGTGCTTTTTTCGCCTCGGTCTTGATCGGCGGTCCAATACGGACTCGGATCAAACCTGGTTTTTTCACAAAGCCGCGCCGCGCCCAGTAGCGACCGGCATCATGTGCAACCGGCAGCACATCTACCCCGGCCTTGACGGCCAGCATCGCCCCGCCAGGGTGAAATGCACCCTGCTCGCCCGGCGCCATGCGAGTTCCTTCGGGAAAAATCACCACCCATCGGCCTTCGGCCAGCTTCTCCCGCCCCTGGCGCAACAGGCGGTCCAAAGCACGGACGGGGGTGCTTCGGTCGATGGCGATCGGACTGGTAGCGGCAAGGCCCCAACCGAAAAACGGCAGCCACAATGCCTCGCGTTTAAGTGCCCAGATCTGCGGGGGAAAGATCACCTGAAACATGATGGTCTCCCAGGCCGACTGATGTTTTGACAGGATAACGCCGGGGGTGGCCGGCAGGTGCTCAAGACCCTCCACCTGGTGGCGCAGTCCGCAGGTCACGGCGAGCCACCAGCAGATAAAGCGGGCCCACAGGCCAATGATCCGCATTCGGGAGACCGGGGGTACGGGCCAGGAAAGCAAGGCGACCGGACAGAAGAGGATCGCTGAAATCGCCATGCCGGCAAAGAAGATTGCGGAACGGACCCAGATCATCGGACGATCGACACCGGGGTGTCAGTCGGCGCTCGCGCGCCCACGAGAGGCCGCGATCACGCTCTCGAGATCGCCTCTGAGAAGGCTTTCAGTGAAATCCGCCAGATCGTCAAATACGAGAGTTTGTAACAGGCTTCCCTGAGCCTGCGCCGCTTCCAGTTTGGGCCAGGTCCGCGGCCCCTTGCCAGTCTTAACCAGCACCGGCAACGCACCGGTAGCGTTGGCGCATTCAAGGTCGCTCAGGGAATCACCGACGACCGGCACGCCCGCAAGGCCCACCTTCAAACGTTCGCTGATCTCGTGCAGCAGCCCCGGTTTCGGTTTGCGACAGTGGCAACCATCGTCGGGGCCATGCGGACAGAAGAAGATTGCGTCGATTCGTCCGCCCTGCTCACCCAGCGCCTTGGCCATCTTCTGATGAATACGGTTGAGTGTTTCCATGCCGTATAGGCCCCGCGCGATGCCCGACTGGTTAGTCGCTACTACCACACGGTAGTCCGCGCGCGACAGTCTTGCCAGAGCCTCGAGACTCCCCGGAATGGCTATCCATTCCGAGACGGATTTGATGTAGGCGTCTGAGTCAAAATTGATGACGCCGTCTCGGTCGACTATCACCAGGCCGGGTTTCATTTAGGTTCCCCGGAATTCCGAGACCCGGATTCGCCCTTCAATAATACGGCTCTCGCGGTTACCCAGTTGGCTCATTTTGTTCCAGAAGGCCTCGTCGAGCTTGAAGTCACCGGAAATCGCCGTACCGATCAGGAGGATCAGCAGATCTGCGCACTCTTCAGCAAGTGCTTCGCGGGTTTTTCCTTTGGTGACGCAGGCAGAGATCTCGCCGAGTTCTTCTGCCATCAGTGCAATACGGTACGGCAGATCCTCGCCTCCGTGTTGGCGTAACTGGTGTTTGTCATGAAATGCCTGCACCGCGCTGAGCATTTCATCATAGTTTTTCCGCGCATCATCCATCACCCGTCTCCAGCGTCTGCAGCAGTGAGATATCGGCGATACTGAGAAAAAGCTGATTCAATTGTCCGAGCAGAGCGAGACGGTTTGTCCGGACCGCCCGATCGGGCGACATGACCATTACCTCGTCAAAGAAGCCGTCAACGACCGGACGAAGGCCGGCTAGAGTGCGCAGCGCCGCCGCGTAATCCCCTTTCGCGATTGCCGGTGCGATTGCGCCAGCGGTTTTCAGCATGGCCTGTGACAGCGCGATTTCAGCAGACTCAGTCAGCTGCTGGGCATCAATCTGCGCAGGAATGCTTTCTTCGCTTTTTCTCAGGATGTTGCGTATGCGTTTGTTGGCCGCGGTCAGGCTCGGTGCATCACGGTGTTGACGGAACCGGGACACCGCCTTCAGTCGGCGATCGAAATCCAGAGGCCGGCTGGCACCCGCCTCGAGTACGGCCGATATCTCATCCTGGGCAAAACCCAGGGTTGTGTAGAGCGCCCGGTAGCGTTCCAGGATGAAGGTGGTGCATTGTGATTTGGCGCTCTCTCCCGACACCAGGCCGTCGGAGGCGTAGCCGTCGGCGGCGTCTTCAACCAGGACTGCGATATCTAGGTCGAGTTTCTTCTCGACGAGAATCCGGATGACCCCGAGTGCCGCCCGGCGCAAGCCATAAGGATCTTTTTCTCCCGTTGGTTCTTCGCCCGCGATAAAAAGACCCACCAGTGAATCGAGCCGGTCTGCAAGCGCAAGTACCTGTCCCGCGGGGCTCTGGGGCAGCGCACCGCCTGCATGTCGGGGAAGATAGTGCTCCTCGATGGCCCGTGCGACGGCTGTCGGCTCACCATCATGTCTTGCCAGATAGCGCCCCATGATGCCCTGAAGATCTGGGAATTCCCCAACCATTCCGCTCACGAGATCTGCCTTGCAAAGGCTCGCGGCCCGGACACAGGCCGCCGCCGGCGCACCAACGGCTTGTGCAATTTTCGCCGATAGTTTTTCTATTCGCCGTGTTTTGCCTGCCAGGCTGCCGAGCGCATGGTGAAACAGTACGTTTTTTAGTGCTTCCGTTCGCGCGGAAAGCGGCTGGATTGCATCGGTCTCCCAGAAGAATTTTGCATCCGCCAGACGGGCATTCAACACACGCTCATTACCGGTGCGAACCCGTGTCGGCGTGCGGCTTCGAATATTGCTGACCGTGATAAACGCGGGGAGCAGCGCGCCTTTGCCATCGACAACGTGAAAATACTTCTGGTGGTCACGCATGGATGAGATCAATGCTTCCTGAGGCACCTTAAGAAAAGCGGGGTCAAAGTTGCCGAGTACCGCGTGTGGTTTTTCCACCAGCGCGGTCACCAACTCCAACAGGGCCGGATCGATAACGGCTTGGCCGCCCGCCTTTTTGCCGAGACGTGTTACCTGCTTTTGGATCATTGCACAGCGCACGGCAAAGTCTGCAATCACGGCGCCCTCTTCCTTGAGACGCTGTTCGTAGTCTGAAGCCGATGCGATGCGTACTGTCTGCTGTCCCATGAAGCGATGGCCACGACTTATCCTGCCCGACACCACACCCAAAACGCTGCACGGCACTACTTGTTTGCCATGCAGCACCACAAGCCAATGTACCGGACGCACGAATTCGTCTGTTCCACTGCCCCAGCGCATGCGTTTCGGAATGGGTAGTTTGTCGAGCGCCTGCTGGATACACGGGCCGATGAGGGTTTGCGCTGTCGCACCCGGCACCACAGTCCGGTGTACCAGCCACTCACCTTTGTCGGTACGCAAGGTCTGAAGTTCACTGACTTCAACACCGCAGGAACGTGCGAAGCCAGCGGCCGCTGCGGTGGGCTGCCCGCTGTCATCATAGGCAGCAGCAATAGCCGGCCCCCGCCGTTCATTGGCTTGATCGACACCCTTTTTGGCAACCTGGGCGACGCGTACGGCTAGCCGTCTCGGGGTGGCAAAGTGCGTCGTCAATGGATTGTCAGCGAGGCCCGCCGCTGTCAGGGCTTCTGCTATGCCCTTGGCGAAGGCTTCGCTGAGTTGCCTCAGCGCCGCCGGGGGCAGTTCTTCCGTACCAAGCTCGACGAGGAGATCCGCCCTACCCGCTACCCTGCTCATGATGACCGGCCGCGCGGAAAACCGAGCGCCTCGCGGGCATCAAAATATGATTGGGCAACACCGCGCGCGAGATTGCGGACCCGGCCGATATAGCGCGCCCGTTCCGTGACGCTGATTGCGTGTCTTGCGTCTAGAAGATTGAAGGTATGTGAAGCCTTTAGTACCTGCTCATACGCAGGCAGCGGCAATTTCTGCTCAAGCAGGTGCTGACAGGCGGCTTCGCAGTAGTCGAACTGGCTTAGCAGGACGTCGACATTTGCATGTTCAAAATTGTACGCCGACTGTTCCACTTCATTTTGATGATAGAGGTCGCCATAACTGAAATGGTTGTTCCACCGCAGATCGAACACACTGTCCACGCCCTGCAGGTAGAGCGCAATTCGTTCAAGCCCGTAAGTGATCTCACCTGTTACGGGTCGGCAGTCGAGCCCACCGACCTGCTGGAAATAGGTGAACTGGGAAATTTCCATCCCGTTAAGCCAGATTTCCCACCCCAGACCCCAAGCGCCGAGCGTCGGCGATTCCCAATTGTCCTCAACAAAGCGCACATCATCTTTAAGAAAACTGATACCGATGCTTTCAAGAGAGCCAAGATAAAGATCCTGAAAATTCTTTGGAGAGGGCTTCAGAATGACCTGAAACTGGAAATAGTGCTGTAGCCGGTTAGGGTTCTTGCCGTACCGGCCATCCGTTGGTCTTCGCGAAGGCTGAACATAAGCCGCTTGCAGCGGCTCAGGTCCTACAGCGGCAAGAAAGGTTGCCGTATGAAAGGTCCCCGCGCCGACCTCCATGTCATACGGCTGAAGGACAACGCAGCCCTGGTCGGCCCAGTACGCCTGGAGACGCAGGATCAGATCCTGAAAATACACTTTTTCGTTCCTGACGTCATTGAAGTTGAGTCGACGGATTATAACGGCACGGTTTAAGCGCATATTTCAGGCGCCTGTAACGGGGTCTAAGAATACAGCGGTGTTATTGGCACTATCCCGCTGAGTCGCCCTCGGCACAACACGCGGAAGCTTTGACTTCTGGGTATCGGGCGGCAAGGTCTGAGGTCGGGTCCTAGCACCGGACCTAGTGACACTCGGTTATGCCGGGATTTTTCTGGAGATTCGGATCTTGCCAATCATCCGTCTTGGTTCAGGACCAGGGCGGGGTTATTGATACATTCTGCACTATAACGATGCGTATAAAATATAATGCACTACAATAGTGCATTATTTCTTGAAATTCAGCAAGATATCGTATATTTAGACCTGGCACGGAACTTGCTTCCTTAAGGCAAGTAGTTAGTTATCTTGAATTTCAGCGACGGCATGTACCACAAGTCTTTCGGTGGTGGCTGTTGCGCTCACCGTAGAGGAAAAAGACATGTCAGCAGAAGACGCCCTGAAACTGATCAGCGACAGCAAGGCAAAGTTTGTGGACTTTCGCTTCACCGATACGCATGGCAAGGAGCAGCATCTATCCGTGCCCGCATCGGTTATCGACGGGGAATTATTCGAGGACGGCAAGATGTTCGATGGTTCGTCGATTGCGGGGTGGAAGGGAATCAACGAATCGGACATGATTCTCATGCCGGATCCCGATACGGCGGTTATCGATCCCTTCATGCAGGACACCACCGTGCTGCTTCGTTGCGATGTTATCGAACCGGCGACCATGCAAGGCTACGATCGGGATCCTCGGTCCATCGCCAAGCGGGCTGAGGCGTATCTTAAGTCCACCGGCGCAGGCGACACCGCTTACTTTGGCCCGGAGGCGGAATTTTTTGTTTTTGATTCGGTTCGTTGGTCTAACGATATGTCGGGGGCGGCTTACCAGATTGAGTCGACCGAGGCGGCCTGGAGTTCGGAAAAGGACTATGAGGACGGCAACATTGGGCACCGTCCGGGTGTGAAGGGCGGATACTTTCCGGTCCCGCCGGTCGATTCTCTGCAGGACGTGCGTTCGAGTATGTGCCTTGCGATGGAGGACATGGGTCTTGGCGTGGAGGTGCATCACCACGAGGTTGGCACGGCCGGGCAGGGGGAGATCGGGGTTCTCTTTGATACGCTGGTTTCCAAGGCGGACCAGACGCAGATCTACAAGTACTGCATCCACAATGTGGCCCATGCACACGGCCTGACCGCGACCTTTATGCCAAAGCCGCTCGTGGGAGACAACGGCAGTGGCATGCACGTGCACCAATCGATCTTCAAGGGTGGCGACAACACGTTCGCCGGTGACGAATATGGCGGCCTGAGCGAAACAGCCCTGTTTTATATCGGGGGAATTTTCAAGCACGCCCGCGCGCTGAATGCGTTTACCAACGCCAGCACCAACAGCTACAAGCGCCTGGTTCCGGGGTTCGAGGCGCCAGTCATGCTGGCTTATTCGGCCCGCAACCGCTCGGCATCGTGCCGCATACCCCATGTCAGCAACCCTAAAGCGCGGCGTATTGAAATTCGGTTCCCGGATCCCACCGCTAACCCTTATCTCGCATTTTCAGCCATGCTGTTGGCAGGTCTTGACGGGATCCAGAACCGTATCCATCCCGGGGGTCCTATGGATAAGGATCTTTACGATCTGCCGCCTGAGGAAGAAAAGGAATTGAGTTTCATGGAGCCCTTTTTAAGTGAATTTGAAGCTAAAGAAGAGTTTGGATATGCATTAACCACAGCAGAAAAATATTACGAAAGAAGATCAACAAAAGCTTCAATACTCACCGCAAAAACTCATGATGAAGAAAAAGCTGTGATGCAAAAGATCATGAAAAGTAAGGTTAAATCGACAAATCAAAAAAAATCATCCTAACCCTCAAGCTTTGAATTTATTTCTGGATCATTGATAAGAATTCTTTTCATTGCCTTTTGAAATGCTATTGCAGCAGAATTTGAGCCCTCACATTTTATTTTTTTCTTTGGGTCATCGTAATAATAGCATTTTTTTGGATAATCGAGTCGAACAGCCATAATGTATTTAGGATTTTTTGCAGGAGAATATCCAACAAAATAAGTTCGTTTGGCACCATCTTTATTGTATATGCCATCAATTACCATTTCTGCTGTACCTG
>JBMUHF010000017.1:0-2356 GCA_050302555.1 Arenicellales bacterium
TCCCAGAGCGCGCGCCCCTCTGGCGTGTTCTGAAAGAAACTGCGTTGATGTTCTAGGCTCTCGAACATGCCGGGGAAACTGGCGATATTAAAATCTTTGACAACCGTGGGAAAACCGACAATCCCGATGATCGCTCCCATCTCAACGGAACCCGCCTTAAGGGCGCCGACAATTTCCTTGATACCAAAGAGCTGACCCTGGGGATAAACGTCTATACGTAACCGTCCTTCCCCGCGACGATTCACCTCGTCGGCAAACTTTACTGCCCAACCCGCGGCTGTATGACTCGGTCCCCAATGGTACGAGAGTCGACCAACAATCTCTTCAGCCAGCACGTCCTGGGCAGCACTGCCCATCATTGTCAAAACACCAAGGCATGCTGCTGCCACGGCCTTGCGTCCCCGAAAACAACCCTTTTGCGATTTTAACTTCATGACATCCTCCTTATCATTGAGAAAATGGAGCCGTCAGGTTTCAGCGTGACCAAAACCTATATCCCATCCGACTCCCCGATTATCTGTACGTACCGTTCCCTGAACCTTGGCAGAACAGCAGGATTTACAGGCCGCGCCGCAGGCTTGCCTGAGAAAATATCCAGCAGTTGTGTCGCAGCGTGCTCCGCCATGTTGTGCAGACTGTCTGACGTGCACCCAGCGACATGCGGTGTAGCGACGACATTTTCCATCTGCATCAATCGATGACCCGGTTGCGGCGGCTCAACGTCCCACACATCAAGACCCGCTCCCCCAAGATGTCCGCACGCCAACGCATCTGCCAATGCGTCTTCATCGTGAATGGAGCCGCGTGCGGTGTTGATGAAAACTGCGCCCTCTTTCATCCTGTTAAACGTGTCAGCATCAAAAAGCCCGCGCGTGACGGAGGTAAGCGGGGTGTGAACAGAAACGATGTCGGCACGCTGTAGCAATTCATCAAAGGTCGCACTCTGTGCGCCACGGCGCTCAATATCTGATGCCTTCACCAACGGATCCGTCGCAAGAACACTCGCGCCGAATCCTCCACTGCAGATTCTGGCGAGGCGTGTACCGATATTGCCAATCCCGACGATCCCTACCGTCTTGCCGGCAAGGTCAGTCCCCATGAATTCAAGCCGTGACCCCTGCCAGCCTGACCGCAGGACACGGTCTGCCCTGATGATCGCCCGCTGAACACCGATCATCATTGCAAGCGCATGCTCGGCCACGGATTGGGCGTTTGCGCCCGCTTGGTTCACCGCAAGGACCCCGGCCGCGGTACACGCGTCTAGATCAAATACATCCACACCCGAGCCGCTCGCCGAGACCACCAGGAGTTCGGGAGTCCGTGACAGAAATTCAGCACCGACCCGTAACGGTACCGGCACTTCATTGCGCGCGCCCACACATTGATACGCGTGGGCGCGGCCCAAAGTCTCGAAACTCCGCTCGATCGGATCGTCGCCTGATATACGGACCACTTCATGTTCCGGGCAATTCGCCAGGGTTTCCAACGCGTTGGGGGCGGGGAAACTATTAAGGTAAGTGATACAAGCCATCGACCGGATATCGGGTGAATTCTGTCAAAGTAGGCTCAGTATCCGTCGTTTGAACATATTTGGCAAATATCATTATTTAACAAATATATTTGTTTTCTATATATTTACTCTCCGATGAACCTAAGACAACTCGAAGCATTCCGGGCAACCTTGCGCACAGGATCCATTACGGGTGCTTCGCGGACACTTGCGATCTCGCAGCCGAGCGTGACCCGCTTGATCAAGGAGCTTGAACGTTCGGTGGGTTTTGCTCTTTTTATCCGAAGCGGGCGTGGCATCGCCCCCACTGTGGAGGGGCGGCGGTTTGGAGATGCAGTGGAGAATCTTTTCAGCGGCACTGATCGCCTCAAGGAAACCGCACAGGCAATCCGTACCAGTGTTGATGGCGAAGTTCAGATTGGGGTGACCCCGGTTTTGGTCTACCAGATCACGCCGGAAGCAATCAGCACAACGCATCTGGACAAGCCCGGCCTCAAGGTCGCACTGCGCGTCAATCATTCACCAGGTCTGGTGGATGCCGTTACCATGGGGCAACTGGACTTTGCCGTGATCAATGTATATCGAAGGCCCGAGTCACTGACGGTTTTCTACGAGCGGGAACTGCACTATGTCTGCCTCGTGCCCGAAGATCATGTACTTGCTCGCTCAGAAAAAGCGATAGATCTAAAACAGCTGAAGCAGTTGGACTGCATCGCCTACGATGCTTCCAGACTGCAGACCGCTGATGAGCACTGGCAGAAACTGCTGTCATGGCCGAAGGTCAGCCTCTCGGCATATTCCAACATTGCGGTGGCCTCTTTAGCTCGGGCAACGGGAAAACCTGCC
>JBMUHF010000018.1:0-6684 GCA_050302555.1 Arenicellales bacterium
TACACCCAACGCAATGAAAATAAGCGCTTGCGTGATGAGGCTAATCAAGCTCGCCAAATCCTGGCAGCGCTGAAAGTCGAACAGCGCGAGACTGAAGCGGCTTATCACGATACAGACACCCGTCTACTTGAGACGACATCCGCCTTGCGCTCCATCATCGAGGAAAACAATAAACTTCGACACGAGCTGGCGCGCTCAGAAAACACGACCGCTAATCTCAAAAAGCAGCTTGATCATGCGCCGGCGTCGACCGCGTCTTTAGAAACGGGAAATGCTTTGCGCGAACTTCGTCCGGTTCCTACAGCGGGCAACCCCAAACCGGTTTATCCGAGGATGGCCATTCGACGGGGGATCGAAGGAGAGGTTGGGCTATCGGTCAGTATCTCTCCCTCAGGACAGGTCTCCAGGGTGTTCGTCAGCAAACCCAGTGGTTTTGCAATTCTTGATCAGGCCGCAATTGATTCCGTAAAAAAATGGGAGTTCACCCCGGCCACCCGGGATGGCGTACCCACTGCCATGGTAATCGATATCCCCGTACAGTTTCGCTTGATCAACTCCCGCAGTTGAGGGCCTGGAAGCATTCAGACGACCCCGTCGTCATGTAACGCGCTGATAGTTTTCTCCGGATAACCCAGCAGGTCACGGAGTACGGTATCCGTATCCTCCCCGAGTACCGGTGGAGCTCGGCGGACTTCGCCGGGCGTGGCCGAAAGCTTGAGCGGGCTGCCCAACAGATCCATCGTTCCGAGGGAACTGTGCTGGGCACTGACCCGCATCTGCCGGTGGAGCACCTGGGGATCATTCAGGGTTTCATCGACCCGGTTGATCCGGCCGCAGGGAACACCCTCGGACTCCAAGAGTGCGAGCCATTCACTAGTGTCTCGGGTTTTCATCAATGATGAAAGTGTCAGAACGAGTTCACGTCGGTTCTGCACTCGATCACGATTTGCAGTAAAACGGGGGTCTTCTGCCAGTTGGGTTTGTCCTGTGACTTCACAGAAGCGCCGGAACTGACCGTCATTACCCACCGCCAGAATGATGTGGCCATCCTTGGTTTCAAAAACCTGATACGGCACTATGTTCGGATGCGCGTTCCCCATCCGGACCGGGGTCTCTCCCGCCGCAAGATAGGTCATAGCCTGGTTTGCGAGGATCGCCACCTGGCAGTCCAGAAGCGCCATATCAATGTACTGACCCTGCCCGGTTTGGTTGCGATGAATCAACGCAGCCTGAATAGCACTTGCGCAATAAAGACCCGTCACAATATCAGCAATGGCGACACCGACTTTCTGAGGATTTGCGCCGGCAACATCCTGCGCCTCCCCGGTAACACTCATCAGACCGCCCATCCCCTGCATCACGAAATCGTAGCCGGCTCTTTCGGCATACGGCCCGTCCTGGCCGAACCCTGTGATGGAGCAGTACACCAGCTCGGGGTTTAGCTGCTTCAAGGTCTCGTAATCGAGCCCATAACGCGCCAAGGCTCCCACCTTGAAGTTCTCGACCAGTACATCACAATGTGGCACCAGCTCATTGATCACCCTCTGACCGCGGGGGTCGGAGAGATTTAGCGTGATCGAGCGCTTACCGCGATTAGTCGCGAGAAAATATGGGGACTCCTCACTCCCGCTTCCATCAGGGCAAATAAAAGGCGGACCCCACTGACGGGTATCGTCGCCGCTGCCAGGCCGCTCAACCTTAATGACATCGGCGCCGAGATCGGCGAGCATCTGCGTACACCAGGGACCCGCCAACACCCGAGTCAGATCGAGGACACGGATATGTGAGAGCGCCCCACCCATTGATCAGCCGGTAAAGGCCTGCAGCCCGGTCTGGGCGCGCCCCAGAATCAGCGCGTGGACATCGTGCGTCCCCTCGTAAGTGTTCACGGCTTCGAGATTCATCATGTGTCGGATCACATGATACTCATCCGAAACTCCGTTACCACCATGCATGTCCCGGGCGTTTCTCGCAATTTCGAGCGCCTTACCGCAGTTATTACGCTTGAGGAGAGAGATCGCTTCCGGAGCCGCACGGCCTTCATCGAAAAGACGTCCGAGCCGAAGACACGCGTGAGTACCCAACGTGATCTCGGTCTGCATATCGGCAAGTTTCTTCTGAATCAGTTGATTTGCGGCCAAGGGTCTGCCGAACTGCTCTCGCTCCAGCGTATAGGTGCGGGCCGCATGCCAGCAAAACTCAGCCGCACCCATGGCTCCCCAAGAAATTCCGTAACGTGCGCGGTTAAGGCATCCAAAGGGGCCTTTCAATCCGCTGACTTCAGGCAGGATATTCTCGGCGGGCACGAAAACATCCTCCATGACGATCTCGCCGGTCACTGATGCTCTCAGCGAGAACTTCCCTTCAATAGCAGGCGTACTGAGGCCCGACATCTCACGCTCCAGAATAAATCCCCGAATTACCCCTTCATCGTCCTTGGCCCAGACAACAAAGACATCCGCAATAGGTGAATTAGTAATCCACATCTTTGCTCCGCTGACGCGGTAACCACCGTCAACTGCTCGGGCACGGGTCTTCATACCTCCAGGATCTGATCCAAAATCAGGCTCGGTGAGACCGAAACATCCCACCCACTCGCCAGTCGCAAGCCGCGGCAGGTATTTCTCGCGCTGCTCCTCAGAGCCGTAGGCAAAGATCGGGTACATAACCAGACTCGACTGCACGCTCATCATCGACCGATAACCAGAATCCACCCGCTCAATCTCCCGGGCTGCAAGCCCGTAGCAGACATAACTCAACCCGGGGCAGTCGTAGCCGTCGATGGTAGAACCCAACAGGCCCAGTTCTCCCATTTTTGGAAACAAAGAACGGTCGACCTTTTCCTCGCGGAACGCTTCCAGAACACGGGGTTGCAGTTCCTGCTGACAAAACCGCCGGATTGAATCCCGCACCAGTCGCTCTTCATCCGTAAGGATGTCATCCAGCGCAAGGGGATCGGCCCAATCAAAAATAGCAACGCTTTTCTGGGATTTAGTCATGGTCTCAGTACTCCAGTCTCAATACGGTCCAACGTCTTCAACTACGCCCCGAGGATGCCGGGGCGGCGCCAACGAGAAAGCCTGCGCCGTTGGTACTCTTTCGGAAATACTCGGCGAGGCTCGTATAATAACGCGATCAAACTTTATTTAGATCACGGTTTTCTCTCGCCCTGATCTTTTGGGAAGTCCCTCATGAGCCCTGACCAACTCTGGTCGCTGATTCAGGTCATCCTGGTGGATCTGATGCTGGCAGCCGACAACGCCATCGTGATTGGCCTCGCAGCGGCCAGCGTGCCTGCCGCTTTGCGACCCCGGGTGATCATGCTGGGCATCGCTGCTGCCGCTGTCCTGCGGATTCTCTTTGCACTGGTGACCGTGCAGTTACTACAAATTGTGGGTCTGGTTCTTGCCGGAGGCCTGCTTCTACTCTGGGTCTGCTGGAAACTCTGGCGAGAGCTTCGAAACAGCAGAAATAACCCTGAAGCAGACGACGAAGAGCCATCGGCCCAGAGCAAATCACTCCGGCAAGCTGTATTCCAGATTATTGTGGCTGATGTATCCATGTCCCTGGATAATGTACTTGCTGTAGCAGGTATTGCGCGCCATGAGCCGGTGATACTAGTCTTTGGGCTTGTGCTTTCGGTAGCGCTCATGGCCTTTGCTGCGACCGTGATTGCCCGACTACTTGAGCGCTACTCCTGGATTGCGTACATTGGGCTTGCGGTGATTCTCCAGGTCGCGCTGTTCATGATCTGGGAGGGTTCTCAGGAGTTGATGGTACTCGTCCAAGGTTAACTTTCAGACTGTAATAAAAGGCACTATCTCCATGAAGGTCTCAGCACATATCCGGAGCGCGATCTGTCTTGCGGCGCTCCTTGTCGTAGGCAATACGGTCTCAGCCCAAAGTGATGATATCCAACGGGCCGTCGATGCCTATGGCCAGGGCGATTATGCGACAGCCATTGCCATCTGGGAGCCTCATGCTCATCAGGGAAACCGCGAAGCGCAGTTTGCGATGGGGGTTTTGTATTTTGAAGGGCACGGGGTCAGCAAGAACCTCGACGAAGCCTTGGCGTGGTTTCGAAAAGCCGCGAATTCGGGACACCCGACGGCGATGTTTAATCTTGGTGTCGCCTATTGGGAGGGTCGTGGGCTCAACAAAAACTTCTCCCAGGCTGTGGACTGGTGGGAACGTGCCGCTGAATCGGGTGATGTTGCTTCCCAGTACAACCTCGGCCTTGCTTACTACCTTGGCAAGGGCGCCCAGAAAGATATCGATAAAGCGAGAAGCTGGCTAACCCAGGCATCTGAACAGGGGCACGCTGACGCTAACCGGGTCCTCGGCGTTATCGGCGAAAAAGAGGTTGTAACCCAGAACACACCCTCGGCTCCAGCTACCTCTATCTCTTCATCCGTCGCCGATTCAGCCGAAACCTCTCAGACAGGATCGGTAGAAGTAGAGTCGGTACCTGTCGAGCAAGTCGCGGACACGGCGCAGAGTCCAGTCATCGTTACGACCCGGTTTCGGGCGGCCGAGGTCAGTCTTGATAAACTGGCATTGCATTCTGCACCGAACAGCCAGTCCCCGGTGGTACATACGTTACGACAGGGAACACCTGTAAAAATTGTTCAGGCCCAAGGGGCCTGGGGCAGAGTTGAGATTCCAAGTCCGGTGCGGCTTTGGGTTTTCGGAGACTACGTGCAGGGCGCTCCCGAAGGTCGCGTTACAGCCAACCAGGTCCGGTTGAGAAACCGGCCCACGACAAGCCAAAACTCTAGAGTAGTCGCGCATCTCAACAGGGGTGACATCGTTAAGGTCCATTCGAGTACCGGGGGCTGGAAGCATGTCAGCAGTCAAACTCCGATGCCAGTCTGGGCGCAACTTTCAGGCCTGTCTGAACAGAATCCGGTCACGCAGGATTGGCTGGACAACTTTAATGCGCTCACAAATATCGGACAGGAAAAATCTGAGGTGCTACCAGTTGACACCGCCGCACCCGCCTCTGTGCCGTTCCGAACGGCCTGGGCAAAGGCCTCTGACACAAAGGTCATCGGCCGACCTGCTGCCAATGCGCCCGAACTGAACCTTCTCGCCAAAGGCACGCCGGTAAAAGTGATCGGCAGCAAGGACAGCTGGTTGATGATTCAAAGTCCCATGGGGCTGGACGTATGGGTCTACGGAAAGTTCATCAGCGAAACAGGCGGAGGTGCGCAAATAAACGATAACCGGGTGAGAATACGCTCATTGCCCTCTACCGGCGCCGATTCCGACGTCCTCGGCCTACTGGACAAAGGCGCGCCGGTGGAGGTCAAAAGCCGAAAAGGAGACTGGATCCGCCTGCGGGTAATCAGTTCGGTAGCTGGATGGGTCGATAGCGCTGAACTCACTCCTCCGGGGGCAGTATCAGCAGATTGGCAAGAACGGTGGGATGCGATTCGATCTGAGGTCGAGCGCTAAGGGACGTGCTAATTTCTTGATTGCTTTATCCAGGTCAATTTCTTTGTCCAAATTTTTTGCGGCCTTGGTGGTCGCGTTAGGACTCAATATACCGACTGCGGTATATGGTATCGATCCAAAGGTCCTCGAAACCATGATCGGAAGCGGCGAAACCGAGGCAGCGCTGGACCTTATCGATGCCGAGATTGCCTCTTCGACATCTGATCCGGTGGACTTACTTTTTGCCCGTGCCCGGGTAATTGATGCTACGGGAAACGCCAAAAAAGCCGAGCATGCCTACCGCGAACTCATCACGCGCTATCCCGCTAGGCCCGAGCCCTATAACAACCTCGCCAGGATATATAGCGCTCAGGGCAAACTTGATCAGGCGTCATCTCTGCTTCGTGCGGGCCTTTATACCGACCCCACTTACCGACTGATCTTTGATAACCTGACCCGAATTTACGCCGAGCAGGCTGCCCGCTCTCTTAGTACGGCCCTTGACCCCAATGACCCCAAATCGGACCCAAGCCAACCGCTTGAGACGTTAAACGAAATTCCAACACTCTCAAATTGACATTACTCCACGGTTCGTGGCGGTGCAGATTTGGAACGTCTAGCGCCTACAGGTAAAATCCCGGGCGTTCTATCGAGTCAGGGTCGGTTTATCGCCTCCGATTAAGGGCCTCATCTTGATGCATCTTCTCATTTCCTTTGCGCTGCTGGCCGGATTAGTACCAGCGATGACGCTCGCAGACAGCAACAGTAATTATGAAGCCCGTCTGGTCGAGAGCGCCGATGCCGTTGTCAGCGGCAACCGGGCGCGCGCGCTTAGCACTATCGACAGCCTGAAGACAGACTTTCCCTTAAGTCGCATTGCACACCTGCTCCAGGCCAATGTTCTTTTGGCGCTCTCGGGTAACCCAGGCTCCGTGGAAAGTGCTCCGGAGATTGCGGAACTTCGCGAACAACTACGCCTGCGTTGGCAGCATGTAAAAACGCTCGATGCAAAAAAGCATTTCGTCCCGGCAAAACTTCTGCAAATCTCAGACACCGTCCCGTTCGTCCTATATGCGGACCTACCCTCTTCGAGACTTCATGTATTTACCCAGCAAAATGGCGGGCTGGTTCGACATTCGGATTACTACATCACCATCGGCCGCGCTGGATTTGGGAAAGAACGCGAGGGCGACCTCAAGACCCCTGTGGGGGTTTACCATGTTGACGGCTATATTCCGGGAACGCAGC
>JBMUHF010000019.1:0-4107 GCA_050302555.1 Arenicellales bacterium
ATGGCATTTGGCGTGATGGGGGGGCACCACCAGCCGCAGGGCCAAGTGCAGGTCTTGAACAACATCCTCCATGACAACTGCTCTCCCCAGCAGGCCTTAGACGCCCCGCGCTGGCATGTGCATGAAGATTTTTCCATCACGCTGGAAGACGGCCTGGGTCATCTCAGCGAGGAACTGGCCCGACGGGGCCACCAGATTGCCCCCCACGACCAACCGGCGCTTTTCGGCAGCGGTCAGGTCATCATGCGGACCGATCACGGCTATACAGGAGGCTCAGACCCCCGCAAAGACAGTCAAACCGTCGGCTTCTGACGTTACCGCGCAGCATGAGTTACCAGGAACGTCGGGACCGCCTTGCCGAGAACCTGCGGCTTCAGCCTGGAGGAGAGATTCGCCTCGGCAAAACCACATCCAACCTATTTCGCGATCGCGAGACCCAGGACAATACGCTTGATGTGAGTGACTTCCAGCACGTGCTTTCGGTCGATCCCCATACCCGCGTGATCGAAACCGAGGGGATGGTGACTTATGAAGCCCTAGCCGATGCTGCGCTGACACACAGCCTGATGCCGGCAGTAGTACCTCAGTTGAAATCGATCACCATTGGCGGTGCAGTGGGCGGCATCGGCATCGAATCGTCCTCGTTTCGATTCGGTCTGCCGCACGAAACAATCCTGGAAATGGATGTCCTGCTGGGTAATGGCGACATTGTCTGCTGTACGCCCGATAACGAACACCGCGATCTCTTCTTCGGCCTCGCTAACTCTTACGGCTCACTGGGGTACATCCTGCGCCTTAAGATCGAAGGTATCCCGGTAAAGCCCTATGTACGCCTAACCCATCTGCACTTTCAAGACCGTACGGAATTTTTCTCCCGAATCGAAACTGCCTGCAGCGGGCCCTATGACTTTGTTGATGGTGTCGTGTTCTCTGCAGGTGAACATTACCTGGTACTGGGTGAGTTCAGCGACGAAGCGCCTTACACGAGTGACTACACTTATCTCAAGGTTTATTACCGCTCGATTCGTGAGCGCAGTGAGGATTACCTGACCGTTCGCGACTACCTCTGGCGCTGGGATACCGACTGGTTCTGGTGCTCAAAAAACCTGTATGCCCAGAACCCACTGATGCGGCGCTTTCTGGGCCGCAAGCGGCTGAACTCGATTACCTACCAGAAGCTGATGCGCTGGAACACGCGGGTCGGATTGACCCGTCGACTGAATGCTTTAACGGGCATTCATCGCGAATCAGTGATTCAGGATGTGGATATCCCTCTAGAAAACGCACCGGCGTTTATTAATTTTTTTGAGCGTGAGATCGGGATCCGACCCGTCTGGATCTGCCCTGCCCAGCACGACCGGAGTCGGGGTGAATATCCGCTTTTCCCCATGCGCGATGATACGCTGTATATCAATTTTGGCTTCTGGGACGGAGTCCGTAGCCGGCAGACTTATCCACGCGGACATTTCAACCGGCTCATCGAAGACGAGGTAGCGAAGCTGGGCGGCATCAAATCGCTGTATTCCGAAAGTTTCTACAGTCAGGAAACATTTGATCAGCAATTCGGTGGAGAACATTACCGCGCACTCAAGGCGCGCTACGACCCAGACAACAGACTGAAAGATCTCTACCAGAAGTGTGTCCTACGACAATAAGACCTTGGCACTCTTGAAAACGGCGCCCTTAGGCACCATTTGGAATATCTTGCAGCAGTAATCTCTCTTTTGGCCCCGCGTGGAATTCGCTCTTAAAACCGTTCAGCTAACGAAGACTTACCGCAATGGCGTCACCGCGCTGAAGGGAGTCGATCTCGCCGTACCCACGGGCGATTTCTACGCCCTACTCGGACCTAACGGCGCTGGCAAATCTACGGTCATCAGCGTGCTGGGGTCCTTAGTTATTAAGACTAGTGGACGAGTGGAGGTATTCGGTGTGGATATTGATACCGACTTCCCCAAGGCAAAATCTTTTCTAGGCGTGGTACCCCAGGAATTCAATTTCAATATTTTTGAGACGCCACTGCAGATTGTGCGCAATCAGGCCGGTTATTACGGCATTGATCGACGAACGTCTTTAGCCAGAACCGAGAAGTATCTGACTCTGCTTGGTCTTTGGGACAAGCGGGACGAACAGGCGGGTCAGCTGTCAGGAGGGATGAAGCGCCGGCTGATGATTGCGCGCGCCCTGGTTCACGAACCGCGCCTGCTGATACTGGATGAGCCCACTGCCGGGGTGGACATAGAAATCCGTCGATCAATGTGGGACTTCCTCCGACAGATCAACCGCGCAGGTACCACTATCATCCTGACGACGCATTACCTCGAGGAAGCGGAACACCTGTGTCGAAATATCGGCATTATCGACAGCGGCTCCCTTGTGGAGAACACGTCCATGCGCGCCCTGCTGCGCCAACTCCACCTCGAGACCTACGTACTTGATCTTGAACAATCACTCGACCGCCTGCCGTCCGGTCTCGACAGCAGAGCAAGACTGATTGACCCGACAACGCTCGAGATTGATATCAAGAAGGAGGAGTACCTCAATCATTTCTACGAACTGCTGTCAGCCAACAACATTCGGGTACGAAGTATGCGAAACAAAGCCAACCGGCTGGAGGAGCTCTTCATCAACCGTATAGGCCAAACCCCATCGGAGGGCAAATGACCGCGCGCGAAAAATGGATCGCCTACGTGACCATTGTCCTCAAAGAGATCGCGCGCTTTATGCGAATCTGGCAACAGACGCTGATCCCCCCGGCGATCTCGACCCTGTTGTACTTCGTGATCTTCGGCAATCTCATCGGTAAGCGGATCGGGCAGATGGACGGTTTTGACTACATGGACTTTCTCGTTCCGGGACTGATCCTGATGGCTGTTATCAACGCCAGTTACCAGAACGTTGTGGGTTCCTTCTTTGGCGCCAAATGGGGTAAGTCCATTGAAGAATTGCTGGTCTCACCAACGCCCAACAGCATCATCCTGCTTGCCTATATCACGGGGGGTGTTGCCCGGGGTATGCTGGTGGGGCTGATCGTGACCGGAATTTCCCTGCTTTTCACGGATCTCAATATCTTCAACCTTGGTATCCTGACTGGCGTGGTGATCCTGACGGCTGTCCTGTTTTCGCTCGGCGGCTTTGTGAACGCCATCTTTGCGAAAACCTTTGACGACGTTTCCATGATTCCTACCTTTGTGCTGCTGCCGTTGACTTACCTTGGCGGCGTCTTTTATTCGATCCACCTGCTCAGTGACTTCTGGCAACAGGTCTCCAAAGCGAACCCCATCTTGTACATGGTAAATGCGTTTCGTTATGGCTTTCTGGGCATCAGTGATGTCAGCCTGTCTTTGTCTTTCGGGATGATTGGTTTGTTCATCATTTCCTTTTTCGCGCTAAGTCTTTATCTTCTGAAGTACAGCCGGGGGCTTAGGGCCTGAGCATCCGTCTCGTGAGCGATGGCTACACCGCATAATCTGCCCTGATGCCCGGCCAGACGTCGCAACCGCTGAAGTTCCCGGGTAACGGTCTGGCAGATCCGTTACAGACACCCGGCACTTATATACTGGTCATGCGCTGCTTGGGGCGATCATCCATCCCGATCGGAGTACTGGGCCCAATGTCGCTGCAACGGGGTTGGTACCTTTATGTAGGATCAGCCTTTGGCCCAGGCGGTCTCGGTGCACGCCTTCGCCGACACTTGCGGACAGACAAAACAAAGCATTGGCATATCGACACCCTATTGGCACACTGCGCGGTGGCCGAAATCTGGCACCGATGTGAAGGTCGTGACCTTGAGCACCTCTGGGCGAAAACTCTGCTTTCACATCAGGATACGGTTATCCCACTTTCCGGCTTCGGCGCTTCCGACTGCCGCTGCAGCAGCCACCTCGTCTGGATGCGGTCCCGCAAAGAGGTGAACGGTGTTCGCAAAATCCTTGGAGCCGGACTTTCAATTAGTCTTCCCCGTTCCCTATAATTCGGTCCGAACTCTTCTCCTGACAGGATTCGCCCGGACACTTATGTTCAGCCTGTTTTCTTTGAAAACTGTTAGCCGCGGTCTCGTGCTTGTCGCTTCGGTATTTTTCAGTCCAGCGCTTCTGGCCGACGCGC
>JBMUHF010000020.1:0-6010 GCA_050302555.1 Arenicellales bacterium
AACGTACATCTGCTTAATCTCAGTTACGATCGCGACCGCGCTACAGGCTGGTACGTGATTCGCATGGAGCCGGGCACCGCTTCAATTCCTCATGAACATGCGAAACACGAGGAATATCTGATTCTCGAGGGTGAACTCATCGAGAGCGACGGCACCGTTTTGAAAAAAGGCGATTTCGTCAGTTATCCCCCGGACAGTTACCACAATTCACGGACTGAAATCGGCTGCCTGCTCATCGGCCACGACCGCGATCCGTATTCGAATTGACTCGCAGCAGCACACTCAATAGGACTGGGACAACACTAAGGAACAGGAGCGCGCTCACCTCACCATAGCTTCAAATAACGGCTAACCTCCCAGTCGCTGACATGTGTCAAGTATTCATCCCATTCCGCCCGCTTGAAGTCTGAGTAGGTCTTCGCCATGAGATCGCCCATCACCTTGCGTCCGAGATCATCTGCGTCGAAAGCATCCACGGCTTCTTCAAGAGTCCTTGGCAGATAACTGACACCTAGTTGCTCAAGTTCGGCTTCGGACTTGAGATACATGTTTTCGGTATAGGGCGCGCCCGGATCAATCTTCTCCTGAATTCCTTCAAGGCCCGCCGCCAGCACCATCGCACCACCCAGATAAGGATTATTTGAAATATCAGCAGCACGCAGTTCCACACGCCCACCGCCAAGTGGCACGCGAATGGAGTTTGTCCGGTTATTACCGCCAAAGCACGCAAAGACCGGCGCCCAAGTAAAACCCGACATGCTACCGGTTTTAATGAGGCGCTTGTAACTGTTCACGGTCGGAGAGATCACTGCGGAAAGTGCCGGCAGATGCTTGAGGATACCGCCGATAAACCAATACCCAAGTTCCGTGATGCCGCAACCCCGCGGATCGTTATCTGACTCGAAGAGGTTTACCCCTGACTCGATATCAGCCAGAGACATGTTGTAGTGCGCTCCGCTCCCTGCCCGGTCCGAAAACGGCTTGGGCATAAAACTCGCGAAGAAGCCCCTTTGATGCGCTAATTCCTGGATGAGGTGTCTGAAGAACACGAAGCGGTCAGCCATGGTGAGGCCATCGCGATACATGAAATCGATTTCGAACTGACCGTTCCCATCTTCGTGATCATAGGAATACACATCGTACCCAAGATCATTGAGCGTCGAGACGATCTCTTCAAGCAACTCTAGACTGTCTAGCGTCGAGCGGAAATCATAGGCGGGCTTGGCCAGATTATCCCGAGGCCCGATCGGTGCAATTTCGCCATGCTCCCCCTCTTTGAGCAAGAAGAACTCAGGCTCAATGCCGAAGTTGAAAGTAAAGCCCATTTCCGCAGCCTGTGCCAGAACCCCTTTGAAAATGTTCCGGCTACAGGGCTCAAACGGCTTTCCTTCGCACCAGAGATCGCTGGCAAACCAGGCGGTATCTTTTCGCCATGGGAGTATGATGACGCTTTCGGGATCAGGCCGTGACGATACCTCTTCGTCACTGACATCCTGAGGAACCCCATCGAGCGCAGCCCCTGTGCAGAGTTCTGATCCATTCATCATCCGGTCGAAATGCTCTATCGGCACAAACTTAGACTTGGACACCCCATGGATGTCCACATAACTCGGAAGGCAGTACTTCACCCCCCTTTGGCTTAAAGAATCTTTTAAGCCTTGGAGGTCTTTATCTTTAATCATGTTTTGTTCTCCGATACTTACACCGAAAGTTGATGAGGCCGGCGATTATGTGGGTAAAAAACATTACTCCAAACCTCAACAAAAACTTGCGGTGATCAGTGCCGCAAATCAGTGGATATTAAATATGTCCAAGAATGGTTTTATTTAAATAATCAACAATTAATAATTAAATCATTAATTTATTGCACCTTTTTATATATTTTGTACAACAAAAATAGTCATTATTTAAATTATTGATTGGTATATCACTGTTCTTTTTATAGTAAACTGATTTTCCATCTGGGCTGATGTTCTGGCCTTGATGCACCTGGCCTTTACGCCGGTGCGAACAAAGCGGGGGGGCATGTTAAGCCTCAGACTGATGTTTGGCACCGGGCTGTCGCCAAACATGTCCTCCTAAATATTAATCAGAACAGGAGGTATGCAATGAGTCCTGAAGAACTGATGGCCGTGATTAATGTTGTCGCGGATACCGCCATGGAAGGATATTACTGGTGGGCCACCGCAATCATGATTGCCATCCATGCCGGCTTCATGATGTATGAAATGGGAGCTTCTCGAGCGAAGAACGTTATGCACACGGGCGTCAAGAATATTCTTGCGTTCGCATTTACGATTCCTGCGTTTTTCGTGGTTGGTTGGTGGGCTTACTGGGCCTACCAGAGCGGCAATATTTTCATTCCTGACTGGAATCATGAATTCGCACAGTACTATGTACCGTGGGGTGATCAAGGTGGTATGGGGCCGAACCACCAGGATGGTGCCTCAGGCATCTTCTGGGCCGCGTTTACTCTATTCGCCATGACAACTGCTTCCATTGTCTCGGGGTCCGTTATTGAGCGGATCAAGATGAGTGGTTGGCTCATTCTCGTCACGATATTCGGCGGATTTATCTGGATCGTTGGTGCTGGCTGGGGTTGGTCAACCGGTGGTTGGCTGGTCGTAGACTGGGGCTTCCGCGATGTTTGTGCCGCAGGTGTGGTGCATATGGCCGCAGGCTTTTTCGCGCTAGGCGTTCTGGTCAATCTTGGGCCGCGTCAGGGTCGATTCAATGCTGATGGCTCCACTAATGAAGTAGCGGGTCATAGCGGTCCCATGGCAGCAGCCGGGCTCATGGTTATCATCCTGGGCTTCTTTGGGTTTCTTGGCGCCTGCCTCATCTACCCCTCGTCAATGGCTGGAACTTCAGCAGACCTTGGGTGGATAAACATCTACGGAATCAAATCCAATCTTTCTGCCTTTGCCTTTAATACCCTGATGGGTATGGCGGGTGGAATCATGGCTGCCTGGTGGGTAACCCGGGACGCGTTCTGGATGATGGGCGGGGCGCTTTGCGGAATTATCAGTGTCGCTTCAGGTATCGATCTATGGTACCCCGGCACCGCCTTTGTAGTCGGTGCAATCGGCGGCCTGATCATGCCGTACTGCCACAAGATGCTTACAAGCTGGGGTATCGACGATGCAGTGGGCGCGGTTTCGGTCCATGGCTTCGTTGGGATCTGGGGCGTAATGTCGGTCGGTATCCTGCTTGGTGGCTATCCCGCACCATCAGCCGATATCCCGGCAATCACGTTCACCGGCCAACTCGTCGGTGCGATTTCGTTCTTCCTGCTTGGTTTTGTCCCGGGTTATGTCCTTTCCTGGATCCTGAAAAAGGCTGGGATGCTTCGATACTCGGAGGCCATCTTGGAGAAAGGCGTCGACTCAACCGAGGGCGAGACGCAAGCCTATCCCGATTTTAAATCCGCTTAAGGAGCACACACTATGAATGCAATTAGGCAAAAAACGACTGCTGTTCTGTCGGCTCTCGCACTAGTGCTCGGCATGACCACCACGGCACAGGCAGGTCTATTCAATACAAGCCCAATAGACACCTGGGAAGGCGCTGGAGCGGTCTTCAATAATGCCGGCGGGTCTGGAGTTGTGGTCTGGTTCTTGATTCTTCTCGCTTTGATGCTGGCAGTAATTATCACAGCAGCCAGAACGGAGAAGAGGCACGAGCGCGAGCATGGCTAGGCATAAATAAGTCAATATTTACAGCTTTTTAAGCTGTTTTTGGAAGGCGACCTGGCCGATGCTGTCAGGTCGCCTTTTTTTATCTTTTGGCTTTAAACTCATGTTGAGTTCATTAAGGAGTTACTGGGATGTCCGCTGGAATCATCCTTGAAAGTACGCATCCGCGAGAACCCGGCCTATGGCGGGCTGATCCCTACCTAGAGCGCTATACCGTACCGCCCTGCGGCTCGGCGACTTTTGAACTTTTTGCTGGTGACGCAATCACTGTTACCGACCCGGAAGGAGCGCAGCCGGGTGAGCTGATTGCCTTTTCAACTGATGGACGCGCTGCCCCGGGAGGCCTTTGCGATACCAGGCCCAAAGCAGCTACAGGCTTTCAAAAGATTCTCGCTTCCGGTGAACCAAGCGCTCAACAAGTGACTGCCGGACTGAAACAGCGGAATATCAACGCGGCTGATGCAAAAGCAATCGCATTGTTCGGATCTGATTCTGATGCGGGCTCAACGCATCACTACACGGTCCGTGAGGATCTTCTCTGCATCGTTTGTGCACCTGGCGACGCGATGCCCATCGACGAACAGATACCGCCCACGGGGCTGACGGTTCATGTGACTCGTGCTAACGGTCGTGAACTCTCTGAACCGCTGCTACCGGACCCTCTGGCCGACCCGCGACTGGAGCTTCGGGTCGATAAGTGCACTGCGGCTCAGTTTACGGTGCATGCGGGCGAATACATCCAGATCATCGATGTTGCGGGCCGGGAATGTTCAGATTTTCTTGCTTTTTCAGCGGCTGGACTTGACCAGGGAAAAGAGCGGCATATTGATATGACCACTACCCGCACGCTGATGGGCAGTGGCTACCCCGGCCCCGGCCTTTACTCTAAGTATTTTGACCGGGATATGGAGCCGATGGTTGAAGTGATTCAAGATACCTGTGGCCGTCATGACACTTTCGGCCTCGCCTGTGCGGCCAGGTACTATGAAGACCAGGGCTACTTTGGACACCCCAACTGCTCGGACAATCTGAACGCGATCATGGCGCCGTTTGGTGTCAGGCCGAGGCGTGGATGGGAGGCTGTAAATTTCTTCTACAACACCGGCATCGATGACCACAACGTCCTTTTTCTCGATGAACCCTGGTCACGCCCAGGCGACTATGTACTCCTGAAAGCCATGACTGATCTGGTGTGTGCATCCACCGCCTGCCCCGACGATACCAGTGCCGCCAACGGCTGGAACCCCACAGATATACATGTTCGCATCTACACTCCGGAGAAAGCCTTTTCACGGGCTATTGCATACAGAATGACCCCAGACGCAGAAACTCAACTTACGCGCGAGACGGGCTTCCATCCGCGCTCCTCGCAGCACACCCGCAACTTCACTGAATACCGGGGGTACTGGCTGCCCACCGCATTCAATAACGCTGGCGCCATAGAAGAATACTGGGCGTGCCGGGAGCGCGCTGTGATGATGGACCTTTCTCCGCTGCGCAAGTTCGAGGTCCTCGGTCCCGATGCGGAAACGCTGCTACAGACTGTGCTGACGCGCAACATCCGACGACTCTCCGTTGGTCAAGTCGTCTATAGCGCCATGTGTTACCCCCACGGGGGGATGATTGATGATGGCACCGCGCTGCGGCTGGGTCCTGACAACTTCCGCTGGATTGGAGGCGACGACTACAGCGGGATATGGCTTCGCGAACAGGCGCAGGCCCTCGGGCTAAAGGCGCTGGTCAAATCCTCGACCGAGCAAATTCATAACGTTGCGGTTCAGGGACCGAAAAGCCGCGAGATCCTGAATGGAATTATCTGGACCCCGCCGGCCCAAACATCCGTAGACGAACTCGAGTGGTTCCGCTTTACTATAGGACGCCTTGGCGATATGCATGGCCGCCCCGTCATGATCTCGCGCACCGGATACACCGGCGAACTTGGTTACGAGATTTTCTGTCACCCGGATGATGCCTGTGAAGTCTGGGATGCTGTTTGGCAGGCCGGCGAGCCTTACGGGTTGCTACCGCTCGGCCTAGATGCCCTGGATATGGTCAGGATTGAAGCGGGACTTGTTTTCGCAGGCTACGAATTCTGTGACCAAACCGACCCATTCGAGGCCGGCATCGGATTCACGGTTCCGTTGAAGTCCAAAGAAGATGACTTCATTGGGCGCGAGGCCCTTGAGCAACGCAAGACAAACCCCCAACGCCAATTGGTAGGACTGGAGCTCTCGGGTAACGAGGCGGCAGGTCATGGAGACTGTGTGCGCGTCGGGCGTGCCCAGGTTGGTGTAATCACCAGCGCGATGCGCTCG
>JBMUHF010000021.1:0-31606 GCA_050302555.1 Arenicellales bacterium
GGCCAGGTTTGCCTGATCCCCAAACCACGAAAAAGCCCATTGCAGGCAATGGACTTTTTCGTGGTTTGGGGGCCAGGTTTGGGGGCCAGGTTTGCCTGATCCCATAGCCGCATTAGGAGGAGTTATTGCAGCAGTTCCACGGTCCGCAAAGAGTCTCCCGAGTTTCAGAGCGATTTTGACTACTATGCGACTCACTATACCGGACGGCCAAGCCCACTTTATTTTGCCCGCAGCCTCACGGAAACCCTTGGAGGCGCCAAGGTCTATTTCAAGCGTGATGAACTAAACCACACCGGCTCACACAAGATCAACAACACACTCGGCCAGATCCTTCTCGCAAAGCGGATGGGTAAATCAAGAATCATTGCTGAAACAGGGGCAGGCCAGCATGGGGTGGCAACGGCCACCGTTTGCGCCCTATTCGACCTCCCGTGTGTCGTCTACATGGGCGCAACAGACATCGAACGGCAGGCACCCAACGTCTTCCGAATGAAGCTGCTGGGCGCTGAGATCGTTCCCGTGACGAGTGGTACCGGCACACTTAAGGATGCCATGAACGATGCACTGCGTGACTGGGTCGCCAACGTCGAGGAGACCTTCTATATCATCGGCACCGTTGCGGGACCGCATCCCTACCCCGCGATGGTTCGCGATTTTCAAAGTGTAATCGGACGAGAAGCCAGATCACAGATCCAAGAGGCGGAGGGGCGGCTACCAGATACATTAGTGGCCTGCATCGGTGGCGGGTCCAATGCGATGGGTCTGTTTCATCCATTCCTCGACGACCCCGTGAATATCGTCGGTGTTGAGGCAGGCGGATACGGGCTCGACACCGAGAAACACGCTGCCTCATTGACCGGGGGGCGTCCCGGGGTCCTTCATGGCAACCGGACCTATCTGCTTCAGAACGAAGATGGCCAGATCACTGACGCGCATTCTATTTCTGCGGGCTTGGATTATCCCGGGATTGGCCCCGAACATTCTTGGCTTCATGATCAAGGACGGGTTGATTACGTTTCTGTGACTGACTCAGAAGCGCTCGAGGCGTTTCAATTATGCTGCCGAACTGAAGGGATCATTCCCGCGCTTGAACCTGCACACGCGCTTGCCCATGTGGCCAAGATCGCACCAAAAATGGATAAGGAGCAGATAATTGTTATGAATCTCTGTGGCCGTGGTGACAAAGACATCTTCACCGTCGCAGATACCCTGGGTATAAAAATATGAATCAGAGCGACCGGGTAGCCCTGACCTTTGAGCAGCTTGCGGCCGAAGGCCGTGCTGGTCTGGTAACCTTCATCACCGCCGGTGATCCGGATCTTGGGACGAGCCAACAACTGATGGAGCGTCTGCCCGATGCCGGAGCCGATATCATTGAACTTGGAATGCCCTTTTCTGACCCTATGGCGGACGGCCCCGCAATCCAGGCGGCAAATCTTCGGGCTCTCGCCAAAGGGATATCACTGCGCAAAACACTCGACATGGTAGAGCGGTTTCGGCAGGGTAATGAACGAACCCCGGTGATCCTTATGGGTTATTTCAATCCCATATACCAATATGGTCCGGCTCGCTTCGTGAGAGATGCGGTCGAATCAGGAGTGGATGGCCTAATCATGGTGGACCTTCCGCCAGAAGAAGATGATGAACTCTGCGATCCAGCACGTACCGCCGGCCTGCACTGGGTGCGACTGGTCACGCCAACGTCTGACGAAAAACGACTAAAACAGGTGCTCAGGAACACCAGCGGCTTTATCTACTATGTCTCGATTGCGGGCATCACTGGAACCCGATCAGCGGCTACGGGTGCCGTCGGTGACGCGGTGGGAGCGCTTCGTCAGCATACAAGACTTCCAATCGCGGTCGGCTTTGGAATCAACAATGCTGATCAAGTCAGACAAACAGGGGAAATTGCCGACGGTGCAGTGGTGGGTTCCGCAATCATCCGGGAAATTGAGAGAAACCTCGACAGCTCGGGTACTGCCAAACCTCAGCTTCTGGAGCGTGTATCGGAACTGGTGTCTGACCTCGCCCAAGGGCTTCGGACTTAACGCAGCAATCTGCTTCGAGCCAAGAAACTTTATTTTCGCGCTTCTTCCAGCAAGGCCTGCGCGCGTTCTTTTATCGCCGGATCCTGCGACAGGCTGAGACCCGTAAGGATTTCGCGGGCCGCGGCAGGATCACCCATCTCAAGGTACGCATTCGCGAGCTCCAGTTGTGTTTTTTCCTCGTTATCGCTTTCAACCACCGGCGTCACTTCGTCCGCGGTCAGCAACCGACCCTCTGGGAGTAGAGAGTCTGAGGCGAGCCCTCCCTGATTCATTGAATCGGTCTGCGTAAAACTCACATCCGGCAAAGGGGGCTCCGGTTCCAATTCCAGACTCCCCGAAGGGTCTGCTATCGTCTGTTCTATCCCAGACGCCTCGGGCGGTGCCTCTTGCACCAAAGACGCCGAAGGGGGCTTGTAGTCCATATCGACCTCGAACTCGATGCCCTCATCCTGACTGGAGGGTGCCGGTACCGCGCTCGACAATACACCCGCATCGTCGCTCCCCGGACGGGCCGGAAGGTCAATCCCTGCCGCGGCCGGTATCGTTTCCACCTCCGACACGTCACCGCTGTCATCCAGCTTAAATTCGCGAATCAGCTTGTCGAGGTGTGCTTCTTCCGGTGATCCCGGAACGACCAAGTCTCTCACGTCGACTACGAGTTCCTGAAATGCCTCGCCCCGCGACAACACTTTGAGCACCTCAAGCAGCTTGAGCTTGAGTTCCATCCGATCCGGCGTGCGTAAGATGGCATCGCGAAGCGTCTGCTCAGCCTGCGTCGACCGTCCATAGGCGAGATAAATCTCTGACTCTGTCAGCGGATCCACTTCATCGCTTTGAACAGCGACGCCGCGCTGCGTCTCAATGTCGGTCACAAACCCGGCACCAACGCTTTCCTCCGGGGTGCCGGGCTCGCCGGTTCCAGAGTTTGCCTTCGCTTGCGTAACACCCCCATCGAACAAAGGTTGCCGCACTACAGAGTCCTGGGTCAGGGGATCCTCCCCCTCCGGCCCATTCCTCGCGACCCGGCGGCGCCGAAATAGGATAAACAGCCACAACAGTAGAAACACTGCAACAAGCAGTGACAATGCCTGTTGGGTCATACCGGGGACCACCGATTCACCTTCGACCAGAGCTTGCAAACCAATCTGTCCCAAGTCCCCTAAGGCCCTAATCCAGTCCTCACTTTGGAACGCCACCCAGTCGAGCGTCTGTGCGGGCTCGATCCAGGGAGGCAACGGCCCGATTGGCTCTATGGCGCCTCCCGTAGACGTATCTAAGTCCGAGAGCGCAACTGACTCAGCCAAGGGCTCGTCTGTTGTTGATTGCTGTACTGTCTCGGCCGAAGATGTTTGTTCCTCCGATTCGATCCCTGAATCCTCCTCGCCGTCCCTTGGAATCTCACCTGCTGTTGCCAGCTGAACGGCTGAGTCCGTCGCAGCTGCGGAACTGTCACTCCCTTCAAATGGTTTAGCAGAAGACCCGGAATTCCCCTGATCGGTTGTTAACTCCTGCGCGAGCATTGCCTGCAACTGTTTTTGCGCGATCGCCAATTGCGTTTCTTGCAGCTCGATCAGCTGCATGGTCTTCTCCAGCTGTTGCTGGAGCAGTTCCACCTGTTGGTTGAGTTGCTGATTTTCAAGCTCTTTCGATCCCAAGGACTCCTCAACCACGCTCAGCCGATCGGTCAGTGCAGCGACCGCTTCATCGCTCACCAAAGCCGCAGTCCCGGTTCTTTCTTGCGTAGAATTCTGATTGTCAGAGGGTGCTAGTGCGGCTGCTGAGGCTATTTCTCCCTTCCCCGGAGACCCGGCTACTGGCTGGACGATCCGGAGGATATAACTGACGGAACCCCCCTCGGCTGTATCCGTTCCAGTCTCCGGTGTTTCTGCCGCGGGCGAATGCAGTGTCATCCAGTTGTTGCTGCTACTGTCATCCGGCGCCGACTGGGACCCACGTTGCAGCCAGTTCAATAGATGGTCTTCATAGGCCGCTCTTGCCGCGTCCGGGTCCGTGTCCGCCATGCGTCGCTCGGAGGGTATGTGCAACGTTGCACCTTCCCGCAGGAGGTTCATGTTTCCGTCAATAAAACCTTCAGGGTTGTCACCCACCAACGCAACCATGGTCTGCTCTAGCGTAATCGGTCCGGCCACCACAATCCGGCGCGCGATCTGCATCAGCGTTTCACCTTGCTCAATAGGTCCAATGTACTCCCCCGGGTAACCCAGCCTCGACTCAGGGATCCTGGGTTGACCGAACTGCGTAGTCGCATGCTGAACGTTTGTCGCAGGCTCCGCGGGATCCAGCATAAGCGTGTAGTCCCGCAGCAGTTGTTGTTCTGCGGATTCGAGCAGTACCAGAAACCGTAAAAACGGTGTCGCCACCGGATTAATGGTTTCAACGCGCACCACCGGTGGAGTCGAGGCAAGGTCTGTCGTAAAGATCAAACCGGTGACAGCTTTATCGAAAGGAATCCCTGCGACCTCATGTGCGTCAGACGACGCCAGGGAGGCCGTCAAGGATCCCGGGGAGACGACGGCCTCGAGGCCCTTGAGTGAGATGGAAGCCTGCAGGGGCTCGTTAAGCCTTGATGCAAGCGAAATCCCGCCAAGCTCAACGGCACTTGCAGTACCGCACGCAAAGACCTGCAGAGCAAACCCCCCGGCAGTCAGCAGTATCTTCAGCCGTCGGATGAACTTCGGGGTGAAGGGCGGTAGTAGGGGGGAGACGGATCGAGTGATCATCCCTTGATTATATGCAGGGAAGGAGACTGAACCAATCGGTGTTTAGCGCTGCCACGCTGTTTCAGTCTATTCCCGGGCGTGGAGAAGTTCGGCAATCTGGATACTGTTTAATGCCGCTCCCTTGCGAATATTGTCAGCCACCACCCACAGACAAAGCCCATTTTCGCAGGAGATATCCTCACGAATACGTCCGACGAACACCGGATCGGCATCGGCGGCATCTGACACTGCCGTCGGATAACCTCCCGCCTCGCGCTCGTCGATTACCGAGACCCCGGGCGCACCCCGCAGAACGTCACGCGCTCGCTCTGCTGTCATCTTTTCCCGGGTTTCAACATGAATCGCTTCTGAGTGGCCATAAAAAACGGGAATGCGCACCGTCGTTGGGTTGACTGCAACAGTCTCATCATCAAAGATCTTCTGAGTCTCCCAGACCATCTTCATCTCTTCGCGTGTATAACCATTGTCTTGAAAGGTATCAATGTGGGGAATGGCATTAAACGCAATTTGTTTGGGCATTACTTCAGGATGTGCGCCTTTTCCGTTTAAAAGCGAAGCTGTCTGTCCCGCAAGCTCCTCTATTGCTCGACGTCCCGCGCCCGACACAGCTTGGTACGTCGCAACATTTATGCGACGGATACCGACCTCGTCATAGATCGGCTTTAATGCAACCACCATCTGGATCGTCGAACAATTCGGGTTCGCAATTAGACCGCCGTGACCGTCGAGCGCCTGAGGATTTACCTCCGGTACGACGAGCGGCACATCCGGATCCATTCGGAAATGGGAAGTGTTGTCGATCACCACACATCCTTGAGAAACCGCTTTAGGCGCGTACTCCGCCGAAACCCCTCCTCCCGCAGAGAACAGCCCCAGTTGAACCTGGGAGAAATCAAACGTGGCAAGGTCTTGAACGCGGATGGCCTTGCCCCGAAACATGATCGTACTGCCCGCCGATCGTTCACTTGCAAGCGGATGTAGCGTCCTTACCGGAAACGCCCTCTCCTCCAGCAAACGGAGTATCACTTCACCCACCGCACCCGTGGCGCCCACCACCGCGACATCAAATTCCTGACTTGAGCTCATCACAGCCTCGATTCAAATAGATGCACTAGCGGGAGATCGCACAACCCCGATATCTCGCGGGGATATGATCTCAACGAGAAAGATCCTGAAACAACCACGGGACCTCTGTCATACGGCGTTGTTCATAAGCGGAGATATCGCCTTCGTGTTGCATTGTGAGAGCAATATCGTCCAGGCCCTCGAGAAGGCACTTCTTCTTGAAGTCGTCCATCTCGAACCGGTAGACCTGACCAGAGTCAGTCGTTGCCGTCTGCCGATCCAGATCGATGTCCATGGAAAATGGGCCTGAAGCTTGATTGCACTCAAACAAGGCATTGATATCGGCGGAGGGCAAAATTATCGGGAGCACTCCATTCTTAAAGCAGTTATTGAAAAAAATATCCGCATAACTTCCCGCAATCACTGTCCTGATGCCAAAGTCCCGAAGTGCCCAAACCGCATGTTCGCGCGAGGACCCGCATCCAAAGTTCTCGCGCGCCAAAAGCACCTTCCCTTCCCGATAGGCTCTTTGGTTAAGAATAAAGTCTGAATTAAGTGGCCGATTGCTGCAATCCTCTCCCGGTTCCCCCTGATCCAGATATCGCCAGGCATCAAACAGATTATCGCCAAATCCCGACTTTTCAACGGACTTCAGGAACTGCTTCGGAATGATTGCGTCCGTATCGACATTGCTGCGGTCGATTGGAATCACAACACTTGTGTAATTAATAAACTTTTCCATAATTGCCCCAACTCCTAGAGCTGTTTGGGGTCAGCAAAGCGTCCCGCAATCGCTGCTGCTGCTGCCATCGAAGGTGAAACCAAATGGGTTCGGCCACCGTATCCCTGCCGTCCTTCAAAATTCCGATTCGAAGTGGCCGCGCAACGCTCTCCGGGTTCGAGCCGGTCTGCATTCATGGCGAGACACATGGAACAACCCGGCTCACGCCATTCGAACCCCGCCTCCGTAAAAATCCGGTCGAGCCCCTCGGTCTCTGCTTGACTCTTCACTAGTCCAGACCCGGGCACGACCAGTGCCTGCTTGACGTTCGCCGCGACCTTTCGCCCTGAAGCCACTTGTGCGGCCGCACGCAGATCTTCAATCCGTCCGTTGGTGCAAGCCCCGATGAAAACCTTGTCAACCTCAATAGCGTCGATTCGGGTTCCGGGAGCCAGATCCATGTAATCTAGTGCGCGAGCCCAATCTCCCTGACGTGTCTGGTCCGGAGCATCTGCCGGATCGGGAACGACCTCGTCAACACTCACGACCATTTCGGGAGAGGTGCCCCAAGTGACCTGTGGCCGCAACGAAGAAACGTCCAGATCATATTCCCGATCAAAGACTGCATCCGGATCGCTCACCATCTTCGACCAGTAGTCCTTCGCGAGCTCGAAGTTTTCTCCTTGCGGTGTGTAAGGTCGGTCCTGAAGATAAGCCACCGTCTGCGCGTCAACGCCTACGAGCCCAGATCGAGCACCCGCCTCAATCGCCATATTGCAAATCGTCATGCGCGCCTCCATCGAAGCACTCCTAACAGCACTGCCGGCAAACTCGATCGCGTATCCGGTTCCGCCAGAGGTACCGATCAGCCCGATGACTGCAAGGATCATATCCTTTGAAACGACACCGTCTGATAGCGTCCCGTTCAGATTGATCCGCATGTTCTTCATTTTCCCAGCAACAAGACACTGCGTCGCCAGGACGTGTTCAACCTCAGAGGTGCCGATCCCAAAAGCGAGCGCGCCCAGCGCTCCGTGAGTCGCCGTATGTGAATCGCCGCAAACGATTGTCATTCCCGGCTGCGTCGCTCCCTGCTCAGGTCCGACAACGTGCACAATTCCCTGCCGCGGATCTGCCATCGAGAACTCGGTGATCCCAAACTCCTTGCAGTTGCGATCCAGTGTCTCTACCTGTAGCCGGGCAATGGGATCAGTAATCCCTGCTCGCCGATCAGTCGTCGGCACATTGTGATCCGCAACTGCAAGATTCGCCGCTTTGCGTCGCGGCGTCCGAGCTGCCTCACGCAAGCCACCGAAGGCTTGCGCGGACGTCACTTCGTGCAGGAGTTGAAGATCGATGTAGATGAGCGCGGCGCCATCGTCTGACTCCCGCACCCGGTGCTCGTCCCACAGTTTGTCGTAAAGGGTTTTTCCGGTCATGCGCTTCTCCACGAGGGCGGGCGATTTTAACACAGCGGTTCTCGGAATCTTGCGATTCCCAACTGGACTGACAACCAGCGATACCCGGCTTAGACCCTGGATGTTATTCTTTATCTCGTCTGTCACTTAAGGATCAACGAGATTGCCCAGTTATCGTTCACTGTTCATTGAATTGGAGCGTGCGCTCGGTAAAGTGCTTCTACCGATCGATCGTGGAGCGACAGAACCTGCCCGGCTGATCTCGTCCAACGCCGCGTTTCTGGATTTAACCCGATCCGTTGCAGAAAACGTTTACGTGCAGAATGGCTGTCGCTCCTTGTACGACCCTGTAGGACTTTTTCCTACACTGGATGCCCTGGGGAAGGTAAAGAGCGAGCGCAGAACCTCGGATAGGCTGGATGTCGTCGCGGCGGAGTTTCTTGAGCGAGTCGGAGAAACGGTGATCTGGCTGTTTGCAGACGCCGGCAGCGGCACTTATGAAATATCGACCAAACCGCCCGGGCAAACCGCGTTGAGGCGGACCGAGAAAGTCCGCGGAGCTTAGCGTCAATCCTTCGACAGACGCAACGGGCCTACCGTCTCCTCGACGCCAAGCGCACGCTGGCGCAATAGGTGATCTACCAGAACCAGGGCCAACATCGCCTCGGCTATCGGTACCGCGCGAATTCCTACACAAGGATCGTGCCGCCCTGTGGTGACCACCTCGACCGGTCGGCCGTCCGTGTCGACCGTTCTCCCCGGGGTCGGGATGCTTGAGGTCGGCTTGAGCGCCAACGCCACAGTAATCTGCTGCCCGCTCGAAATTCCACCCAGCACGCCGCCCGAATTATTGCTCAGGAACCCATCAGGGGCCATCTCATCTCGATGCTCGCTGCCGCGCTGACGGATGCAGGCGAACCCCGCACCAATCTCAACGCCCTTTACTGCATTAATCGAGACCATCGCGCGGGCAATATCGGCATCCAGGCGATCAAATACGGGTTCGCCAAGTCCCGGCGGCACGCCGTCTGCAGTCACCAGAATCTTCGCGCCAATGGAGTCACCATCCTTGCGGAGCGCGTCAATCAAAACACCGATATCCTCTACCTGGCTTGGATCGGGAAAGAAAAACGGATTTTCTGACACCGAGGTCCAATCCATCGTCTTCGCCTCGATTTCACCAATCTGGCTCATACATCCCTGAACCGTGATCCCCGCGTTTTCCAGGAGGTACTTGCGGGCAATCGCGCCAGCCGCAACCCGCGCCGCCGTCTCCCGTGCTGATGCCCGACCACTGCCCCGATAGTCGCGCAGGCCATACTTTTTCAGATAAGTGTAGTCGGCATGCCCGGGCCGAAATTGCGTTCGAATCTTTTCATAATCCCGAGGTCGCTGATCCTCGTTTCGGATAAGTAACGCGATCGGAGCGCCGGTGGTCCTTCCCTCAAAAACACCGGACAATATCTCAACTGAGTCCGATTCTCGGCGCTGGGTGGTATAGCGGGACTGTCCCGGGCGACGCCGATCAAGGTCAACTTGAATATCGGCTTCCGAAATCCCCAGGCCGGGGGGGCAGCCGTCCACAACGCAACCCAGGGCTGGCCCGTGACTTTCGCCAAAGGTGCTGACCCGAAAAATCGTTCCCAGTACGCTACCGCCCATTGCCACCCTCCAGCAGACCGAACACCGTTTTAAGTCCGGGGCAACGTCACGCCACTTTGCCCCTGATACTTGCCCTGCCGGTCTTTATAGGAAACTTCACAACCTTCATCAGATTCAAAGAAAATCACCTGCGCGACGCCTTCGTTCGCGTAGACCCGAGCAGGTAGTGGCGTGGTATTGGAAAACTCTAACGTCACATGTCCTTCCCACTCGGGCTCGAATGGAGTGACATTAACAATAATACCGCACCGTGCGTAGGTCGATTTCCCCAGGCAGATGGTGAGTACATTCCTCGGAATCCGGAAGTACTCCACTGTTCGAGCTAGGGCAAATGAATTCGGCGGGATGATGCAGCATGAGCCCTCGAAATCAACAAAACTGCTCTCGTCAAATGCTTTCGGATCAACGATTGCTGAGTTGATATTCGTGAATATCTTGAATTCGCTGGAACAACGTATGTCATAGCCATAGCTTGAGGTGCCGTACGACACTACGCGCTGCCCGTTAACCATCGATACCTGCCCAGCCTCGTAAGGATCAATCATTCCCTGCTCGGCCATCCGCCTTATCCAGCGATCAGATTTGATAGTCATGCCGCCTCGCTTCAGGTGTTCTGCACCACGATCGAGGGGAACACTTCACTATAGTTTCTCTTTCGAGCAGCCAGACGGCCCGCCACCTGCCGTGCAATCTTGCGATAATTTCCCGCCACCAACCCATCAGGGTCGGCCACAACCGTGGGGCGTCCACCATCGGCATCCTCGCGAATACGAATATCCAAGGGGATTCCCCCAAGTACATCGACACTGTATTCGGCAGCCATCCGTTCCCCACCACCGGTGCCAAAGATCGCCTCTTCGTGGCCACATTCGCTGCAGATGTGCGTACTCATGTTTTCGATCACGCCAAGTACCGGAATTTCTACTTTCTCGAACATCTTCAACGCCTTCCTGGCATCCAGCAAAGCGATATCCTGGGGCGTCGTAACGATCGCGGCGCCCGACACAGGAACTTTCTGCGCGAGCGTTAGTTGGGTATCGCCGGTCCCTGGCGGAAGATCGATAACGAGATAATCAAGATCCCGCCAACGGGTGTCATTGAGCAATTGCTCGAGCGCCTGGGTGACCATCGGCCCTCGCCAAATCATTGGCGTATCCTCATCAATTAAAAAACCGATGGACATCGCCTGGAGTTGATAACTGACCATCGGCTCGAGTGTCTTGCCGTCGGCTGACTGCGGCCGTCCACTGATTCCGAGCATCCGCGGCTGACTGGGGCCGTAGATATCTGCGTCCAAGATGCCTACAGCAGCGCCTTCGGCTGCAAGCGCCAGGGCGAGGTTAGAAGAAACCGTGGATTTCCCAACGCCCCCCTTCCCCGAGGCGACGGCGATAATATTCTTCACACCCTTAATGGGAGTCACCCCCTTCTGAACCTCATGGGCGACTACCTTGGTCTCGATCGCAACATCAACGTCGCCGGCATAACCATCGCCAGACAGGGTGTCCCGGATCAAGGTCCGCAAATCATCGTGCCAGCCGGTTGCCGGGTACCCCAGGGAAATTTCGATCTTAATTCCGGTTTCCCCCACCTCGACATCACCAATGCTTTTGCCATCAGCCAACGTCATACTCGTGTGGGGATCCGTAATAGACCCAATAACTTTTTTGATCGCCTCGTCCGAATTATCCGTCATCGGTGTTCTGTTCTCGAAAATGTTGCCCGGACAAACATTGTCGCAAGCCCCCAATCAAGGGGCCGTGATGCTACCACACCGAGGCATTCCGCTCCCGACCTTACGTTATACTTCGTCCGCAATTAAAGTCGCGAATATGACTTCATCCACAGGCCGCGCAGGCTTTTGACCGGCCACCGCTCTCCTTCGGAATGACCCGCATGACCTCTGTCCCGCGCAAGATCTTGGCCACCAGCGCCCTGCCGTACGCCAATGGACCGATTCACCTGGGCCATTTAGTGGAGTACATTCAAACTGACATCTGGACCCGTTTTCAGCGTCTTAGGGGGCACGAGGCTTACTATGTCTGCGCGGAGGATACCCACGGCACGCCCATCATGCTCAAGGCCCGCGATGAAGGCCTGACACCGGAATCCCTCATAGAAAAAATCGGTAACGAGCACCGTCGTGATTTCGCCGACTTCAACATTGCATTTGATAACTACTACACGACGCACTCGGAGGAAAATCAACACTTTTCTGAGTACATTTTCGAACAGCTTAAAACCAAAGGCCATATAGACGCTCGAACCATTACCCAGGCCTATGACCCAGTGGAAAAGATGTTCCTCCCGGATCGCTTTATTCGCGGCACCTGTCCGCGGTGCGGCGCCGAGGATCAGAATGGAGATAATTGTGAAGTCTGCGGTGCAACCTACGCGCCAACTGACCTCGCCGATGCGGTTTCCGTTATCTCGGGGGTTGCCCCGGTTTCCCGTGATTCTGAACATTACTTTGTCCGGCTGTCCGACTTTGAACCCATGTTGCGCGACTGGACGGGCTCCGGACGTTTACAGTCGGAGGTGGTCAATAAGCTAAATGAGTGGTTTGATACCGGCCTCCAGGATTGGGATATCTCCCGCGATGCGCCCTACTTCGGGTTCGAAATTCCAGGTGCGCCGGGTAAGTACTTTTATGTCTGGCTTGATGCGCCAATTGGGTACATGGCAAGTTTTCGCAACTTCTGTAACTCAAGTGGTGTCGACTTCGATACTTTTTGGGCCGCTGACGCCTCTGCTGAGCTCTACCATTTTGTCGGTAAAGACATACTTTACTTTCACACCCTGTTCTGGCCCGCTATGCTCCATGGCGCCGGGTTCCGCACACCCACCGCGGTGTTCACCCATGGCTTTCTCACCATTAACGGCCAGAAGATGTCCAAGTCTCGGGGGACTTTCATCAAGGCGCGAACCTACCTAAATCATCTGGATCCTGATTACCTTCGTTATTACTTTGCGGCGAAGCTAAATAACCGGGTTGAAGATATCGATTTCAACGTTGAAGACTTTGTCGTGCGCGTAAACGCGGATCTTGTCGGAAAAGTTGTCAACATAGCGAGCCGTTGCGCCGGCTTCATCGAGAAACGATTCCAAGGGCAGTTATCTGGGACATTGCCCGATCCCGCGCTGACCACGAAATTTTGCGAGCAGCACAGCGCTATCTGTCAGTATTTTGAAAATCGGGAATTCAGCCGGGCCATTCGCGAAATCATGGCATTGGCAGATCTTGCCAATCAGTACATTAACGACGTAAAGCCCTGGATCATTGCCAAGGACGACACTCGGGCCGACGAACTTCAGGCCGTTTGCACCCAGGGTCTTAATCTTTTCCGCATGCTGGTTACCTGGCTGGCCCCGGTGGTCCCGAAGTTAGCAGAGCGCAGTGGAGAGTTTCTACGCCATCCAATCACTACCAAAAACGCTCTAGACCAAGTCACCAAGCCGCTGCTTGATCATCAAATTGATCCTTTTGTCCGACTTTTGGATCGGATTGCATTGGAGGATGCCAACGCGATGATGGAGGATACTCAGTTTATGAATGAAGACGAAGGCAACAACTCCATGAGCAAACACCTGAAGGACGATCCGATCTCGGCAGAGATCACCATAGACGAATTCGCTAAGGTTGACCTTCGCGTGGTTCGCGTAAATGCTGCTGAGACAGTCGAGGGCGCCGACCGCCTTCTGAAGTTGACCCTAGATCTTGATGGTGAGACTCGTGAAGTCTTTGCCGGAATTAAGAGTGAGTACGATCCGCAGACGCTCGTCGGTCGGCACGTGGTCATGGTGGCCAACCTCGCCCCGAGGAAAATGCGGTTCGGGGTTTCCAACGGTATGATCCTCGCCGCCTCCGGTGCCAACGATGCCGACGGCATCTTTTTACTCTCTCCTGACGACCGCGCCGAATCAGGGATGCGAGTCCGTTAACGATTGCCCCCCGGTTTCCATGGCAGCCCAACCCCCTCTGGCCGAGCAGCGGAGCTTATTTGAGATTCCGGATGGCGTCTGCTATCTCAACTGCGCCTATATCTCGCCGCTTTTAAAGTCGACGGCGCAGGCCGGCAAACAGGGCATGGCGCGCAAGTTGCGGCCATGGGAAATCAGGCCTCCAGACTTCTTCTCGACAGCCGGGAAGATTCGCTCAACCGCCGCATCACTATTTGGAAGTAGAGCGGATGACATTGCGATCGTGCCATCCGCCAGTTACGGTCTCGCAGCCGCCGCGAGGAACCTCCCCGTCACCAAAGACCAAAATATCCTTGTGCTCGCTGAGCAATATCCCTCTAACTACTATGTGTGGGAAGCGCTGGCCCGCAACTCCGGAGCGACTCTCCGATCGGTGGCCCGACCCGCCGATGGAGATTGGACCCGAGAGATTCTGGAATCACTCGACAACCAGACAGCAATTGCGGCGCTACCGCATTGTCATTGGTCCGACGGCACGCTGGTTGACCTTGTCCAGATTCGGCAACGCCTCGATGAGACGGGCGGTGCGCTGGTTGTGGATCTTACCCAGAGTCTCGGCGCCATGACCTTTGATGTCGGCTTGATCCGGCCAGATTTTGCGGTCGCCGCAGCCTATAAATGGTTACTTGGCCCCTACGCGACGGGCCTGCTTTATGTTGACCCCCGACACCACGAGGGAGAGCCTCTGGAGATGCCTATTTTTTCAAGGAAAAATGCGGTGCAGTTCAGTGATATCCGTTACCGAGATGACTTCGAGCCGGGTGCCTGCCGTTTTGATGTCGGTGAAGTGGCCAACTTTGCGCTGCTGCCCGCGCTTCATGACGCACTGCTGCAAATCCTTGAATGGCAAGTACCGAGGATTCAGGCGAGTCTTGGCCAGCGGACAGCGGTCATTTCAGCCGAGGCTCGCACTCTGGGACTTGATGTCGTTGACCCAGCGCGGCGTGCCCCGCATTTCCTCGGTATCCGTTTTCCTGACGGGCTCCCTGCCGGACTGACTGAACATCTTCGCGACCAACAAATCTACGTCAGCGTTCGTGGTGAGGCTCTTCGAGTGACTCCCTACCTCTATAACACGGAAAATGATCTTGAACGGTTCAACCAGGCGCTCCGGAGCTTTGTGTGAGGAGCGAGGCCTACAGTACCGCGGACAAAATCGATGCCGAACTCCCGCAACTCCAATGCCAACGTTGTGGTTACCCTTCGTGCCGCCAATTTGCGGGGGCAGTTTCAGACGGTGACGCACCGGGGAACCGATGCGATCCTGGTGGCATCCGGGTTCTCAATCTGTTGAATTCGATCGTCGGCCAAACCCATCAAGGCCTAGACTCGAACTTTGATTCACCGCTGTTGCCGACCGGAGTAGTCATCCGTGAATCTGAGTGCATCGGTTGTACGCTTTGTATCCAGGCCTGTCCGGTCGCAGCAATCATCGGTGCCGGTAAACTGATGCATACAGTGATCTCCACAGACTGCACAGCTTGCGAACTCTGCCTTCCAGTCTGCCCCGTCAATTGCATCAGTCCTATCAATTTCCAAAAAAAAGACACCTCAACTTTTCAACGGTCTTTAACAACGCAGTCATCCCACCACCGTCTAAACTTCGAACGCTGGCAACGACGCACCGAACCGACCCCCATTGCGCGGACCTACTCTAACGAGGCCTCGCTGCGCGAAGAGATCGCAAGGAGCGTTGCCAGAGTTCGCGTGAAACGAAGCGCGCTAAATCAGGAGCATCCTCCAAGTGAACGCGGCGCAGCGCAATGAACTCTTCGCTCGGCTCCAGAAATCTATTCCGGAGCCGGTAACAGAGCTTAAATACCGTACTCGTTTTCAGTTGCTGGTAGCTGTGATTCTTTCAGCCCAGGCAACTGATCTATCGGTCAACCGGGCAACCCGAAAGCTTTTTCGAGCCGCCGCAACCCCTGAAGCGATTCAGAACCTTGGCGTCTCAGGCTTGAAGAAATACATTCGTACGATCGGCCTGTACAACACAAAAGCCGCCAATATCATCAAGACCTGCTCGATCTTGTTAAACGATCACGCAGGTCGCGTGCCACGCGAGCGCAGCGCATTGGAGGCCTTGCCCGGTGTCGGGCGAAAGACCGCAAATGTGGTCCTTAACACCGCATTTGGTGAACCCACCATAGCCGTCGATACCCACATCTTTAGAGTAGCCAATCGGACAGGCCTGGCCAAGGGGCGAACGGTTCTGCAGGTCGAGCGTGGGTTGCTAGCGAGGACTCCCGAGCCTTATCTCAGGGCCGCCCACCACCTGCTAATTCTGCACGGACGTTATACCTGCCGTGCGCGCAATCCGCTTTGCGGCCGGTGCGATATTTCTGATATCTGCCAGTTCTCGGCAAAGAAGCTCTAACCGTTTAGCGATATCGCTCACGAAGATACTGCCCCACCGGATTCCTCGTCCAATAAGCGGCGCTGACGTACCGATTCAAAAAGGGCGACGCCAGCAGCCACCGAAACGTTCAGGCTAGAAAGAGCGGACGCCGTCGGGATTCGCACCAGCGCGTCGCAGTGCTTGCGCGTAACCTTTCGCACCCCACTTGATTCTGCGCCCACAACGAAAGCAATACGACCGGAAAGATCGAAATCATATACAGCGCTTCCTCCATCAGCCGCGGTTCCAATAATCCAGATGCCTGCCGCTTTGAGTTTTTCGAGGACCCGCGTCCAACTCCCAAGCTCAAAGATCTTAAGTTGATGAATAGCGCCCTCCGCAACTCGCATTGCCGCAGGTGTTAAACCCGCTCCAACCGTTGCCGGCATGATGACCCCTTCCACCCCTGCCGCGGCCGCTGTTCGCAAACAGGCCCCCACGTTTCTTGGATCCTCGAGCCCGTCGAGTAATAACACGAGTGTATTGGGGCCAATCCCGTTCAGCCACGTGTTGAATTCTGACAACCCCAGTACCGGTGCACGGGGCAGTAAGCCGACCACACCTTGGTGCCGGATCGTTCCGGCTAGCCGACTCAACGCGTCGCGGTCGCCGCGTCTGACCTGAACACCGCGGGCACGCGCCATCGACAGGAGTTGGCTGATACGTTGATCCTTCCGTGCCCCGTCGTGAACGATTTCGCTGATGCCCACAGGGCTAGCTTTAAGCGCCGCCTCGACGGAGTGAAAGCCGCACAGGGCAAGATGCGTGGTATCCATCAATGCCTGCGCCTGTGGCCCAAGCCGCGCCTGGAACGCGGCTGGTTTTGGCGGGAACTGTTACGCTTTCGAGACCTTGATGAGACCGCACGGTCACCCTCATCAGAAACTCGGATAAAGTCGATCTTCCCGTCCTCCGGCTGTACGCCAGCCACCCTGACACGCATCGTGTCGCCGAGCCTGACTCTTTCACCTGTCCGATGTGCCGCCAAAGTCATGTGCCGCTCATCAAACTCGAAGTAACCCCGCCCGAGTTCTGAAACATGAATCATGCCCTCAACCGAAAAATCATCCAGTGTGACAAAGGCGCCGAACTCGGCAATGCCGCTCACCCTACCAGAAAACACATTTCCGACGTACTGACGCATGAATTGCCCCTTCAGCCATGCCATCATCTCCCGTTCTGCTATTTCAGCCCGTCTTTCCGTGCCCGAGCAATGGTCTGCAATCACCGCGAGGTCCGGTTCGCCGTAATCGCTGCCCGGTGTCTTCCTCTTATCCAAGGCGATTTTAAGCAGCCGATGCACAACGAGGTCGGGGTAACGTCGGATCGGTGAGGTGAAGTGCGTGTAGGTCGAAAATCCCAATCCGTAGTGGGGAGCTCTCGAGGGAGAATAAAAAGCCTGTTTCATAGACCGCAAAACCAGTACCTGCAAAGCGCTCAAAGGAATCTCGGCTTGCTTGGCCGATGCGAGGGCGCGGGATAATGATTCTCCGTTGGGAACACGACCACCGTCAATGGTGACGCCAAACATCCCGAAGATTTCCCTAAGCGTATTTATCGCGTCTCGATCCGGGGCATCGTGACATCGGTAGACCGCTTGAGAAAACGAACACTCGAGTGTCTGCCCGGCACAGACATTCGCTGCCAACATACATTCCTCAATAAGTCGGGCTGCCTTAAGACGAGGTCTTGATGCCATCGATTCAATGTACCCGTCATCGTCGAAAGAGGTGTCTGTCTCAGAAAATTCCAGTTGGAGACTTCCAGCTCCCCGACGCTGACTCAAGAACTGACTGCTGACGGTATCTAGCGCCGTGAGGCTCTCCCTAACGGCCAACGACTCATCAAGGAGCACGCTGTCCGGTTGTTCCAGGAACTCCGATACATCCTCATAAGTGAGCCGCTGCGCAGACTGTATCCTGGCCTCGACAAACTCATAGTCGTCGATCTTTCCTTGGTGGGTTACCTTCATTCGGCACACCAGGGCGAAACGTACCTCGCCCGGATTTAGCGAACACAAATCGTTGGATAACAGTTCTGGAAGCATGGGAACGACGTGGCCCGGTAGATAGACCGAGTTCCCGCGCTCTCTTGCTGCATCATCGAGCGCACTGTCACACTCTACCCACCGTGAGACATCTGCGATCGCTACATCGAGATCGAATCCATCCGGAGCTTGCCGGCAGTAAACAGCGTCATCAAAATCTCGGGCATCTTTTCCATCGATTGTCACGAAAGGAACTTGCGTCAAATCCATCACACCGCTTGTAGAGCCGTCGGTGGGTTTTCGTGCAATGGCAGCCAGCGCCTCTTCAACACCTTCGGGCCAGGTCGTCGGTATCTGATTTTGCAGGAGAATACGCTCTCGGGCAGATGAGACCTGCGCTTCATCTGAAAGGCTTTGCTGTCGTTTGGGTCGCGCTTTGGTCATGTTCAATTTTTACCGGATCTATCGCGGGCTGAAGGTTGTTGCGATTGACAACTTTGCACCCAATCGTTAAGGTTCGCGCCCTTGATCAGACTGCTGTTTCCAAGGTTCTGTTGTAGTTTTCTTTTGCCGAGGTGGCGGAATTGGTAGACGCGCTAGCTTCAGGTGCTAGTGGGGGTAACCCCGTGGAGGTTCAAGTCCTCTCCTCGGTACCAACAGGGTTCCCGTGTCATCAGGAGTTTCAATCTCCCTGATACCTTAAAACCTTCGAGGATTATGAATCGCGTCGGTTGCCGAGCTCACTGGCCACTGATGGATGGGCTGGGACCGAAGAGATTCCGAAGCACCATCGTATCCTCCCGTTCAGGTCCGGTTGAAATGATGTCAACCGGGACATCCATCAACTCCGAAAGCCTATCAAGATACCGCCGCGCGTTATCAGGAAGTTCGTCCATGGTTCGGATGCCGGCAGTTGCTTCTTGCCATCCTGGAACCCACTCATAAATAGGCTCGACCAGCTCAAGATCCCTCGCGCCCCAGGGGAACTTTTCGAGTCGTTCTCCCCCTAACTCGTAACCTACGCAAATGGCGATCTTCGGTAACCCGTCGAGGACGTCCAACTTCGTGACACACAGCGAATTCACGCTGTTCAACCTGCAGGCCCGTTGGGCCAACACGGCATCGAACCATCCACAGCGGCGGGGTCGACCCGTGGTGGCGCCGAACTCGTGCCCACGCTCGGCGAGTAAACGGCCAGTCTCATCTTCAAGCTCAGTGGGAAACGGTCCGCCTCCCACACGAGTGGTGTACGCTTTCACGACACCAATGACCACGTCTAGCATTAAGGGGCCCACTCCGCTTCCCGAAGCGGCTGCGCCGGCCGTGGTGTTAGATGAGGTAACGAACGGATAGGTTCCCTGGTCGATGTCAAGCAACGTCCCTTGGGCGCCCTCAAAAAGAACGTTTCCAGATTCCTTCAATACCGTATCGATCACCTCTGCAACATCGCCAATCATTGGCATGAATTCCGCCGCCCAACTCTCGATCTCAACCGCGACGCTATCCAGGTCGACTGGCTCAGCAGCATAGCGCTCGGTCAAAAGGAAGTTGTGGTAGTCCAGAAGTTCGCTTGCCCGGGCAATACAGGATTGTGGATCAGCGAGCTCACCGAAACGGATTCCCCGTCGCGCGACCTTGTCCTCGTAAGCAGGACCGATCCCTCTGCCGGTGGTGCCAATTGCGTTCTTGCCCCGAGCCCGCTCCCGAGCCTGGTCGAGGGCGACGTGACTCGGCAGAATCACCGGGCAAGCCGGGCTAATGGTCAACCGCTCGCGCGGGCTGACAGCCGCTTGCTCCAGGGTTTCCAGTTCATTGATCAGAGCGTCGGGTGCAACGACCACCCCGTTTCCAATCAGGCAACGAACCTCCGGCCGAAGAATCCCGGAGGGCACAAGGTGCAGCACCGTCTTATTTCCGTCAATCACCAGGGTGTGGCCTGCATTATGTCCGCCCTGGAACCTCACAACGGCCTCGCATCGATCGGTCAACAGATCAACGATCTTACCTTTACCCTCATCACCCCATTGAATCCCAAGGACCACTACCCTTTTTGACATGTGCCTGTCCTATTAGAGGTGACGTTGAATTCCAGCCCGCCCCTGGCCGTCGCCGAGGACAATTTCGTCATTCTCCTCAACGACGAACCAGATACAGCAGCGCCAATCCGGCAATCATCAAAGTCAATCCACCGACCCTGAGTTGACGCGGGCTAACACCCCCCAACGTCTCCACCAGTCGACGATAACGTCCGGGGGAGGCAAACGGAATCAAGCCTTCAATGACGAGAACCAACGCGATTGCTACAAAAAGATCCTGCCACTCCACTAAACGTCGCTACTCCGCGGCCTCCATGGGTACAGGTGATGCTTGGTTAAAATAACGGAAAAACTCCGAATCTGGCTCGATGACGAGAAGGTTGTCCGGCGTGGCGAAAGTATTTCGATAAGCGTTAAGACTGCGATACATTCGATAAAATTCTCGGTCCCGAGTGAATGCATCCGCATAGATCGCTGTTGCCTTAGCGTCCCCCTCGCCCTTAACCTCCTGCGCAGCCTGCCTCGCTTCCGCAAGTATGATGGCCCGATCACGATCGGCATCTGCCCGAATTCGCTCTGCGGCTTCTGCACCGCGTGCCCTAAGATCCTTCGCTACACGGGAACGCTCTGCCTCCATCCTCTGGTAAACACGCTCACTGATATCCGGATCGAGGTCCACCCGTTTGAGGCGAACATCCAACACTTCAATGCCCAGAGAAGCCGTTTCTTCGTTGGTCAGTTGACGCACTACATCCATGATCTCGACGCGATCACCCGAGATGACCTGCTGGACCGAACGGTTGCCGAATTCGCTCCGAAGAGCGTCATTAACCCGCTGCGCCAATCGGTTTCGGGCATTGCTTGCAAGCCCTCCCAACCGGGTGTAATAGTTAGCCGCGTTCGTGATTCGCCACTTCACAAAGGAATCCACCACCAAATTCTTCTTCGCGCGGGTAAGGTAGAGCTCTGGATCTGAATCCATTGTTTGCACCCGTGCATCAAAGAACTTGACGTTGTTGATGAGGGGCGCCTTAAAGTGGAGACCCGGTTCATCATTGGATCGCACGATTTCCCCAAACTGAAAGACGATCGCCTTCTCGCGTTCATCCACGTAATACACAGTCGAGGAACCTACTGCGACTACGATCACCGCTACGATGATCCACATCATGCTCTTGCCGCTCATTGTGTCAAGCTCCTAAGGCGGCTGGAACGCTCCTGCCGCGAATTACTGTCTGCGGTGCTGAAAACGCCCTCGGCGAAACCGCTGCTCCCAGGCTCCGGGCCCGACCTACTGGCAGAACTACTGCTGCGCTGCCGAATCAACTGATCCAGAGGCAGGTACATGACGTTATTCGAACCGCTGCCCTGATCAATGACGAGCTTGGTTGAGTTCCCATACACCTCCTCAAGCGCATCGATATAGAGTCGATCGCGTGTAACGCCGGGCGCCTTGACGTATTCGTCCAGTACCTGGATGAACCGGGACGCCTCACCACGGGCGGCGGCAACAACGGTTGCCTGATAGGCAATGGCCTCTTGCGTCAATCTCGCAGCGGCCCCCCGTGCCCTCGGAATAATATCGTTCTGGTACGCTTGCGCTTCATTCTTCAACCGCTCCTCGTCCTCGCGCGCCTTCACTGCGTCATCGAACGCAGCTTTAACTTCCGCAGGAGGCTGAGCGTTCTGCATCTCAACTGCTTTGATATTGAATCCTGTGTCGTAACGATCAAGTATTTGCTGAAGAAGCACTTTTGTTTCCTGTGCAATCTCAGCGCGACCCCCGGTAATTGCAAAGTCCATCGTGTTTCGACCGACAATCTCTCTGACTGCGCTCTCCGTCGCCCCGCGAACCACGAGATCCTGCGCTTCTGCGACGTTGAATAACAGGTCTCTTGGGTCTTTAATATCGTACTGAACGGCAAAATGGATATCGATAATATTTTCGTCAGCGGTGAGCATCAGGGCTTCGCGGGGAACCCCAGCGATCTGATTAGAACGGGAATTTGTCCGGTATCCCACCTCGACGGTCCGAATCTGTTGAACGTTTACGATTTCAACAGATTCCATCGGGTAAGGCAGATGCCATCTCAAGCCAGCATCCTTAATAGTCTTGTAGGCACCAAACCTCAGCTCTACTGCCTGTTGGCCTTGCTCAACTACATAGAAACCCGACGCGAACCACAAACCGACCAGAATAATCGCAATCGGGCCAACGGCCTTTGAACTGAACGAGGGCAATTTTCCTCCGCCACTGCGGCCAGAACCCCCTCCTCCAAATAGGCCTCCAAACTTCTTCTGAAGATCTCGGATGACCTCGTCGAGATCGGGCGGCCCGTTCTGACCGTTACCCTGACCCCAAGGGTCACGGTTATTGGACCCCGGTTGATTCCACGCCATGCTTTAGTTACCTCTTGAGTGAAAAATCTTCGAAAACAACAAAATAGTTACGGCCGGACATTTTACCGGATAGATTTTATCATGAGCAGGCCTTTGCTCCAGATGAACCTTTCTTCACAAACCCAACAGGGTCCGGCACGGCCTGCGCTCGCTCAACCCAGTAACTTGAATCAAAATCAGGTTCATTCTCGATTCGCCCGATAGTCGGCGCATCCACGTTGACCTTAATCATTACCTCGCCTCTTTCAGTAAGGCTCTCTTCATCAACCGTTGCCAGCGCATAAATCCGGGCTCGGAGACGGCCGTGACTCGCCGGAAAACGAAGAACACAAGTCCGCCTCGCACTCGACAGGCTTCGCGCCAGCTGTGTTCTAACCACTTCGATACCGTCACCAGTTCTGGCTGAGGTCCGAATTACCGGTGCTGAATGCCACTGCCCAGCAAACAATCCTGCATCTCTGCCGCTTTCATCGCACTTGTTCCGAATAACCAAAGATGGAATCTGCGAGGCCCCGATTTCCTCCAGAACCCTTTCTACCTCAGCTTCCTGCTCCCGTACATCAGGGTGGGAGTCATCTGCGACCCGAAGCAGGAAATCTGCCGAACTGACTTCTTCCAGGGTAGAGAGAAACGCTTGCACGAGAGCGTGCGGCAAACCCTGAATGAATCCGACTGTATCGGACAGGATAACCGGCCCGAATCCACGGAGTTCCAACCGGCGCATGGTCGGATCCAGAGTCGCAAAAAGCTGGTCAGCGCAGTAGCTTTGCGCCTCAACAAGTCTATTAAACAAAGACGATTTTCCGGTATTCGTGTAACCAACAATAGCGACGGTCGGCACCCGCTCGCGTTTCCGACGATGACGACGCAGGCTGCGCTGGAGGCCCACCTTGGAGAGTCGCTTCTGTAGATGACGGATCCGCAAGCCAATCAGACGCCGGTCCGTCTCAAGCTGAGTCTCACCGGGCCCACGCAACCCAATACCGCCCCGTTGCCGTTCGAGATGAGTCCATCCTCTGACGAGGCGTGTCGACAAGTGCCGAAGCTGAGCCAATTCAACTTGCAACTTACCTTCATGGGTCTGCGCCCGCAAAGCAAAAATGTCCAGAATCAGTCGTGTCCGGTCAATGACCCGGCACTTCGTGAGTTGCTCGAGATTGCGTTCCTGAACCGGGGAGATCGCCTGATCAACGATCACGAGGTCCGCGCACTGTGCCGCTACCCACTCCGCGATCTCTTGCGCCTTCCCTCGGCCCACAAAAGTACCTGCCTCAGGGACTCGCCTTGTTGCGCCGATACGTCCAACAACCATCGCACCTGCAGACTCAGCGAGACCGCCGAGTTCTTCGAAATCTGACTCCAGCACACGCCCGGAGGAACCTTGGTGTACAAGGACGACGCGCTCTGGCTGCTCCAGCCAGGACTGTGGGTCGCTCGAGGTCGTCAAAAAGGAATCGGCCCGCCTATCTTGAGGACTTGCTCAGTCAGGCGCAAAAGCTACTCTTCCGCAGGCTCTGGAAGGTCCTCCTGCTCGAAGTCGTCGCTCCCATAGGGGATTCGTACCGCTCGCGAGGGGACAATAGTCGAGATAGCATGTTTATAAATCAACTGGCTAACACTATTCCTGAGCAATACCACGAATGGGTCAAATGACTCTACCTGGCCTTGCAACTTGATACCGTTGACAAGATAGATAGATACCGGAATCCGATCCTTACGCAGAATATTGAGGAAAGGGTCCTGAAGGGCTGCGCCTCTTTGCTGGTTCATAAGCATGCTCCTGTCCGAAAATGGTGCAGACGCGAGCGTGAATTCGGTTCAGCAAACACATCGCTCTGGTTTGTTTGGAACCGGGAGCGAGTTAATGGTGCCGTTTTCGAGATTTACGCGGCGCCCTTGCACAATATTTAGATAAATTATTGTCGTCGTGACTTATTTGTTAACTATTTCCTTCTTTTCCCTTTTGAATGTAAGGGCCGCCGGTCAATATTTCAACCCTCGCAGCCGTCACGGGCCGCGCGTGCCGGATAAGTATTTCAAAATCCCCCCAAAAAGGCCGGGGGAAAGCGCGTCAAACCACGTCCAGCCTGGCTCGTTGCGCACCCAGGTTAGCTGTCGCTTCGCCAGGCGGCGGGTTGCGGTCCGGATATCCTCTACCAAAACGCAGTGGTCAATCTCTTGCTCCAAATACGACCAGACCTGTTGATAGCCGACGCTGCGCATTGCGGGCAGATTACGTGCACCGGGAAACTGCTTTCGGAGCCTGTCCACTTCGTCTAAAAGTCCCAACTCAAGCATATGGTCTACCCGCTGGGCAATCTTTCGATGCAGAACAGCCCGATCTGAGAGGAAAAGACACAACTTCAACACGGGTGTGTCGCCTCCGAGGAGGCCTGTCCTTGCAGGCTTTTCCCTTACTGGTTCGCCCGACACCAAGTTAATTTCCAGCGCCCGCAGTACCCGTTGGCGGTCGTTGGGCGAAATGCGTTTCGAGGCAGATGGATCGAGGTTCCGCAACTTGTCGTACATGCCGGCCCAGCCTATTCTTTTCGCCTCCTCTTCTAGAGCCGCCCGAACCGAAGCATCTGCCGCAGGTAGGTCCGGCAAACCATTCAATAAGGCGGAAAAATAGAACAACGTACCGCCCACCAACAGGGGGACACGCTGTTGGTCGCGACTTTTCTGGATGAGGCTCTGTGCATCGCGACAAAAATCAGCCGCCGAGTAAACTGTGTCAATATCCCGGATATCAATCAACCCATGTGGAGTCCGCTTCAAGATCGCAGGTTCCGGCTTGGCGGTGCCGATATCCATCCCGCGATAAACCTGGCCGGAGTCCACGCTAATCAGATCAATCGGCAAATAGTTGGCCAATTTCATCGCAAGCTCAGTCTTTCCACTCGCCGTCGCTCCCGTGAGGCAAATCACAGGTAGTCTCAGGGTCGTTCCAAGAGGGGTCGATTCCGAGGAAGCGTAAAGCCGGTTATCCGTCACGGGGCAGGCACCTTCAGCCTTTGTCCAAGTCGCAGCGAACCGGAGTACGATGGGTTAGCAATCCGTAAATCCTTTACTGTCACCCCAAGCCGTGCGGCAATGAGCGGTAGAGAGTCTCCCGGCGCTACAACATAGGCATTGGACTCTCCGGTCCGTCGGGGGCAACGCTGATCGGTATCGCAATAAGCAGACAGCGCGCGGAAGATCGCTCCTGCGATGCGTTCCTGAACCAAGGCCTGCTTAAGCGCCTGCTCCTCATCTGGATTGGTCATGAAGCCTGTCTCGATGAGCACCGCGGGGATATCGATCGACTTCAGGACGGCAAACCCTGCCCGCTCGACATTGGCGCTGTGCAAAGGTCCCACTTTGCCCAACGATTTCAACAACTCGACACCCAGGGTCCGACTTTCCTTAATTTTCCAGTCAAGCCCCATATCCAAAAGTGTTCTCTGTAGGCTGGGGTCGTGCTCCCCAATATCTACGCCACCCGCAAGATCCGAGGCATTCTCCCGCTGCGCCAGCCATTTACCCATTTCACTACTGGCGCCATCGGTAGATAGAATAAAAACAGAGGCGCCCCGCGCACTACGACGTTTGGCAGCATCGGCGTGGATCGAAAGGAACACATCCGCCCTTTTGTTCATTGCAAACGTGACCCGCTTTCGTAGACTCACATAATAGTCTTCGGTTCGTGTTAACACGGCGCGCATTCGACTGTCCCAGTTGATTATTCGTTTCAATCGATTCGCGATTGCCAGGGCTACATCCTTCTCATGGGACCCTTTCCCCCCTACAGCACCAGGATCTTCACCTCCGTGCCCCGGATCAATAACGACTAGGTAATCCTCTTCACGAGTGTCGGATAGATCGGCCACTGACAGGCCCTCCAAGGAATTCCGACTAAGGTCGACCACCAGTCGATAGGGGTAAGAACCACTCGGAGTAAGCAGAAAACTTCGATAAGGCCAGGGCGCTCGTAGATCTAATACAACGCGCAGGATCTTCGCGGCCGGTCTTCCGCTACGCACGGACACCACCGGACCGCCGCCTTTTAGCGGCAATGCAAATCCTTCAGCCAACGACGAATCGGATAGGTCGATGACGACCCTTTCGGGATTTTCGAGACGGAACACTTTAAATCGGACTGAGTCAGTCAGTTCCAAAACCAGGCGGGTTTGCTCAGGACCATGCCAGAAGCGGCTCCCGATCACTTCCGTTTCTGCCTTTGCGAACCCTAGCCACAAGAGCAGCCCCGTACACCCCAGGGCCTGGAAAAGAGCCCTGACCCGGCTCGATTGGCCGCGTCTCCTCAGCGTCGCGTTATGCACACGGTGCGACCCGGATCACAGTAACGCATGGAGACCTCCCAGCTCGGGAACGGCAGCGCGCCGATCCCGCGCTCGGGCCACTCAATGAGGAGAATACTTTCGTTATCACAACGATCACGTAGTGCCAGACCCTCTACCTCATCGGAATTTTGGATTCGATAGAGATCGAGGTGATGCACACAGCCCCCAGCCGTAACGTATTCTTCGACCAGTGTGTAGGTCGGGCTAACAACCACAGCTTCGCTGCCTAAGGCGCTCACGACCCCTTGGACGAAGGTCGTCTTCCCCGCCCCAAGATCACCCTCCAGATAGACCACATCCGGGAACTGCAATGCCTCAGCGAAGGACTTACCCAACGCCCGCATTTGGTCGACGTCTGAGACCTGATATTCACCTTCCATTCCGCGTCCCCGCTGAATCCATCGCTGTCCTCAATTCCATTAAATATGGCTCGAGATCCGTCGCCAGCAAACCAATATGTCCACGCCGTTTCCCCGCGCGCTCTCCCGCGACCGCATGTATCCACACACCGGCTCCTGCGGCTTCATACCCAGAAAGGCCCTGGGCGATCAGAGCGCCGATCACACCGCTCAGCACATCTCCCATTCCGGCTGTCGCCATACCTGGATGTCCTCGGTCGCATACCAAGGTAGGCTTTTGCGCCTGTGCCACCAGTGTTCCTGCACCTTTCAACACACAGACATCGGCTAACTGTGCCGCAAGCATTTCGGCTACAGCGGGTCTGTTGCGTTGGACATTCCCCGCATCCGTTTGCCCGAGTCGGCCCGCCTCTCCAGGGTGCGGTGTCAACACGGCTCGGGATACTCCAACTGGCCCAGCCGCAAGCAAGTTCAGTGCATCAGCGTCAAAAACCTTTGGGATATCATAATCACGAACGGTCGAATAAACCTCTTGCGCCCAGGTGTCCTGCCCAAGACCAGGGCCGATCACCACCGCATCTGATCTTGCCAACAACTCCTTGAGCTCCCCTGGGGTCCGAAGCGCCACCACCATCAGTTCGGGACTCCGAGCAGCCGCTGCTGTTTGGCTATCAGGGTGGCACGCAATAGTAACTCGGCCCACCCCCGATCGGAGTGCCGCGCGGCCCGCCAAAACCGGCGCGCCGGCCATACCGATTCCTCCTCCAATCACGAGAAGCGCTCCTGCGATGCCTTTATGGGCGCTAGCAGGACGCTTCGGCAAGGCGCCCTCCACCCAATCCCTAGAAATACGGTAACCCCAAGGTATTGAAAGGCCTTCTCCGCCCACCCCCTGCCCAACGTTAAGGTCTTTCAGAACTACCCGGCCGCTGTGGTTTGGACCAAAACCTGTAACCATGCCTCGCTTGTGACGAATAAACGTAATCGTGACATCTGCATTCACCGCGTCGGTTTCGACAGCTCCCGAGTCGGCACTCAAGCCCGATGGGATATCGATCGCAAGTCGCCCAGGAGCGCATTCATTGATTTCTGAAATTACAAGTGCATACGGCTCACGCAGAGTTCCTTGGACCCCGGTCCCCAGTAGCGCATCAACAACGACGTCAGCGCCTTCGAGCAATCGTCGCGAGTGCTGCTTTGGGAAAATGCCAACTGCTTGTGCACGCTCCTGGGCTTCCTGAGCTTCCGGTGTTGACGGCGGTGCCAGCGCAACAACGTTAACGGTAAAGCCCGAGACAGACGCCAATCGTGCTAGAACATAACCATCGCCACCGTTATTTCCCCCGCCACAGTAGACCAAAATCCGTTCTGCGTGAGGCCAGCGTTGTCGAAGCAGTTGAAACGCTGCGCGACCCGCATCCTCCATCATCATCTGCGCAGAGCGTCCTGCGGAAATCTGTGCGCACTCCAGCGCCCGAACTTCGTCCACCGAACAAAGTATGTTATCGGTTTGATACATCGGGCTATCATAACGGTATGCACTCAATTTCGGACTCCACGCTCGCTGGTCTTAAAAACAACATCCAACTCTGGTCTCGCGAGTTGGGCTTCGACGCCGTTGGAATCTCCGCGGCCGAGCTCGGCGACGCCGGACCCGCGCTCCAGCGCTGGCTCGGGCGGGGGTGGCATGGCGAGATGAATTTTATGGCGCGCCACGCCGACAAACGAGCCAACCCCGAGTTGCTGGTCCCCGGCGTCTTTCGCATCATTAGTGTGCGCCTCGGATACTGGTCTGAAGCCTCGGCTTCGGCGCAGGCGGTGCTTGGCGACCCCCGGAAAGCCTACATTGCGCGGTATGCGCTTGGCAGGGATTATCACCGACCTATGCGTAGGAAACTTCAACGGCTGGCCGATCTGATCACCGGGGCAGTCGGTCCGTTCGCTTATCGGGCCTTTGTAGACAGTGCCCCGGTGATGGAGAAGCCGCTCGGGGAGAATGCCGGGCTCGGTTGGGCAGGCAAAAATACCAACCTGATTGATCCCATGACAGGATCCTGGTTCTTTCTCGGAGAGTTATATACCGACCTACCCCTTCCCGTGGACTCTGCGCAGATTGACCACTGTGGCTCCTGCACGCGGTGTGCCGAGGAGTGTCCGACCAACGCGCTTGATGTTCCCTATCAACTCGACGCGAGGCGCTGCATTGCCTATCTCACCATAGAGCACAAATCCTCGATTCCCGAAGCGCTGCGCGCATTGATCGGAAACCGAATTTTTGGTTGCGATGACTGTCAGCTTGTCTGTCCACACAACCGCGAGCCCGGCCATGGGGACAAAATTTTCTCTGCGCGTCACGGATTAGACGATGTCGCCCTTCTGGAATTGTTTTGCTGGTCACCCAGTCAATTCGCCGAGTACAGCGAAGGCAGTGCGATCCGACGACTAGGTTATGAACGCTGGATGCGCAATCTAGCGGTCGCCCTAGGAAACGGCCCTTCGAACAAGCCAACGATCGCCGCGCTCCAGTCCCGTCTGGGTGCAGTATCAGAGATGGTTGATGAACACATCCACTGGGCTCTAGGCCGTCTAGTTGGGGAATCTACGGCTACTAATTTGGAGGATCGGTCTTAAAAAAATGCTCGCGATAATACTTGAGCTCCTCGATGGACTCGAGGATATCGTCCAGCGCACGGTGGCCGCCTTTCTTTACGAAGCCATTAGCGAGACCCGGGCGCCAACGCACCGCAAGTTCCTTGATGCTGCTGACATCCAGATTACGATAATGCAGGAAAGCTTCAAGTCGGGGCATGTAATGAGCGAGGAACCGCCGATCCTGGCAAATACTATTTCCGCATAACGGGGAGGCGCCCCGTTTTATGTGCTCACGAAGAAAATCTAGAGTAGCGGCTTCCGCGTCAGATTCAGTAACCGACGATACCCGCACTCGGGAAAGTAGACCGGTTTGCGAGTGCGTGTTCTGATTCCAATCGTCCATCCCAGAAAGGGTCGCTTCAGACTGATGAATCGCGAGCACGGGTCCCCGCCCGAGAGAGTTGAGGTCCGCGTCGGTCACGACCGTTGCAATTTCAATGATCCGATCCGCCTGAGGATTAAGGCCGGTCATCTCAAGATCGATCCAGACGAGGTTCGATTCGCTCATCGCTCGTTCAACGCTCCCGCACCGACTTCACCAAGAGGCTTTCGCAGGGTTTTGGGGTGTCTTCAGGCGTCGCTCTCCACTGCTTTCATGCTTAACCGGATTCGACCCTGCTTGTCGACCTCCAATACCTTGACTTTGACGACATCTCCTTCTGCCAGTTTGTCGCTGACATTTGCCACACGTTCGTCGGAGATTTGAGAGATGTGGACCAGACCGTCTTTTCCCGGAAGGATGTTTACAAATGCGCCGAAATCCATCAAGCGAACCACCTTGCCCTCGTAGATGGTGCCTGCCTCAACATCTGCGGTGATCTGCTCGATACGGCGCCGTGCCTCCTCAGCCGCAGACAAATCTGACGTAGCAATTTTGATGGTTCCGTCGTCTTCGATATCAATGGCGGCACCAGTAGCTTCTGATATTGCCCGAATCGTGACGCCGCCTTTTCCGATCACGTCACGGATTTTATCCGTCGGAACCTTCATCGTCGTGATTCGCGGGGCGTACTGGGACATCTCTTCGCGGGGCGCGCTAATTACTTTTGCCATTTCGCCAAGGATATGTATACGCCCGCGTTGTGCCTGCTCCAATGCCTGCTCCATGATCTCCCGAGTGATCCCGTCTATCTTGATATCCATTTGGAGGGCGGTAATACCGTCTGCCGTACCGGCTACCTTGAAATCCATGTCGCCAAGGTGATCTTCATCGCCGAGTATGTCGGTCAACACCGCAAACCGATCCCCATCCTTAATCAAGCCCATGGCAACGCCCGCCACTGGGGCTTTGAGGGTCACCCCCGCGTCCATGAGCGCCAGACTGGTGCCGCAAACCGTCGCCATGGAACTGGAGCCATTGGACTCTGTAATTTCGGAGACAGCCCGAATCACATATGGAAATTCTTCTGGCGCCGGCAATACACCCAGGATCGCCCTTTTGGCAAGCCGGCCATGGCCGATTTCCCTACGCTTCGGCGACCCTACTCGACCGGTCTCACCGACACAGAATGGTGGAAAGTTGTAGTGGAGCATAAACGGATCGCGCCGCTCGCCCTCTAGGGCATCAATAATCTGGGAATCGCGCTCCGTGCCCAATGTGCAGGTAACAATCGCCTGGGTTTCGCCCCGGGTGAACAGTGCAGAACCGTGTGTTCGGGGCAGCACGCTGGTCTCGATGTTAATGGGCCGCACGGTTTCCAGATCCCGTCCGTCGATTCGGGGCTCGTTCGAGAGGATCCGTCCGCGTACAGTGGATTTCTCGATGCCTTTGATCGCGCCTTTCACCCGCTCGCGA
>JBMUHF010000022.1:0-1920 GCA_050302555.1 Arenicellales bacterium
TGCTCGATGGACTGATCCCTGCGTGGTTTTACGGTCGTCCAGTGCTCGGTTATGACGGTGGACGGTTTGATCCTGAAAAAGCCTGCGACCTGATGGCGCGGTACCGTGTCCGTAATGCGTTTATTCCTCCCACGGCACTGAAAATGCTCCGCCAGATTGGGGATATTCGAGATCGGGGGGTTCAACTACGCAGTGTGATGTCTGCTGGAGAGTCACTGGGCGCACAGATTTATGAATGGGCCGAAGAGACGCTCGGTGTTCAGATTAATGAAATGTGGGGCCAGACTGAATTCAACTACATTGTAGGTAACTGCTCGAAGATCATGCCGGTCAAGCCCGGTTCCATGGGAAAACCTTATCCCGGGCATCGCGTTGAACCCGTCGATGAGGCCGGTAACGTGCTTGCCGATGAGCAAACCGGTGAACTGTGCGCACTCCGTGACGATCCAGTGATGTTTCTTGGTTACTGGAAGCGTGATCAGGCCACGCAGGACAAGTTCATCGGGCCCTGGTGGTCAACCGGTGACGTGGGGTATCGGGACAGCGATGGCTACCTCTGGTTCGTGGGCCGAAAAGATGATGTTATTTCCAGCGCTGGGCACCGCATCGGTCCGGGCGAGATTGAGGACTGTATGCTGAAGCATCCAGCCGTAGTCCAGGCGGCAGCGGTGGGAACTCCCGATGAGTTGCGCGGCGAAATCGTAAAAGCGTTTATTGTGCTTGCATCCGGTGAGGCACCCTCGGATGCCCTTCGGCAGAGCATTCAGGATATGGTTCGTGGCGATCTTGCGGCTTATGAGTATCCCCGAGAGATTGAGTTTGTCAGCGAACTGCCGATGACCACCACCGGCAAAGTGCGCCGAATTGACCTTCGCGAGCGAGAAATTGCCCGCAAGCGCGATTCCTGATCCGCTTACGATCTAGCTGGAAGCATCCGGCCGAGCGGTCGCCCGCCAAGTAAATGCATATGCAGGTGAAAGACTTCCTGATTGGCATGACGACCACAGTTCACCAGTAGCCGATAGCCGTCGGCATCAACGCCCTCAGATGCTGCAAGATTCCGCGCTACGATGAACATGTGTCCAAGCGTGGCTTCGTCTTCTTCGGATACGTCGTTGACCGTTGGAATAATCTTATTGGGCACAATCAGGATATGGGTGGGCGCCTGTGGATCGATGTCCCGAAAGGCAGTTACTCGCTCGTCCTGGAATACGATATCAGCTGGCACCTCGCCTTTGACGATCTTGCTGAATAGGGTGTCTTCTTGCATGGTTTTGGCCTGGTCGGTGGTTTGTGATTGGATTAGGTGCAGCCGGGTGGGATTGGTTCCCGGCACGATCTGCCTGTCCGGGGGCTGGTCAACACGCTAAAATCCCGCCTTCGCTGTTTAGGAATTATCAGCAACGACAGGTGATCCCGACCAACCGGAGATTTTATAAGATGTCTTTCAAGGCTTTCAGAATACACCAGCAGGAAAAAGGTGTCAGCACAGGGTTTGAGCAAATGGAGGTCGATGATCTCACTGAGGGTGATGTGGTGGTTCGCGTTGCCTACTCGGGAATCAATTTCAAGGACGCACTGGCCGCGACGGGGAAGGCCAAGATCCTGAGAGTGCCGGACCTCAATGGCGGTATCGATTTCTCCGGTACAGTCGAAAGTAGCGAGAATGCGCGGTTTAGTGCAGGCGATCGCGTTCTGGTATGCGGCTGCGGCCTTTCTGAAACTCGCGATGGCGGTTATTCGGAAATGGCCCGTAAAGCCGGCGGTACCAATTGCCATTACGTCGCGAAGTTCAAGACTCTCCGGAACGGGCACAACGCATCCAGCCGGCACACGGGCCATTTCCGGAGAGTCTTGAACTTCGCGACGTAATGGCAATTGGTACCGCCGGCTTTACTGCCGCGATTGCCATGATTCGGC
>JBMUHF010000023.1:0-4986 GCA_050302555.1 Arenicellales bacterium
ACCTATTCAAAGGAGGAAACAGGAAAATGAGTAAAGTTGATTACGAGATCCGCAAACTGCAAAAGCGGGTGACGAACGGCGGTATCGATCGCCGAGAATTTATCAAGGCTGCGACGGCCATGGGTTTTGCCGCAACTGCGCCTGCCCTCTTCAGCCACGCAGCACACGCCACACCGAAAAAAGGCGGGGTCTACCGCATGGGTCTTGGCGGTGCCAATACCGGCGATATGCTCGACCCAGGTGAAAACGGTGACACCTTCATGATCAATATGAATATGGGAGGTTGCCGCAACGGGCTAGTCGAGGTAAATGCCGATGGACAGGCAAAACCAGAACTGGCGGAGAGCCTGGAACCATCCGCCGATGCCAAAACCTGGGTAGTCAAGTTGCGCAAGGGTATCGAATTCCACAGTGGCAAAACCTTTGAAGCCGATGACGCGATCGCTTCAATCGAACATCACCGTGGCGAAGAAGCAACCTCGGATGCGAAAAGTGTTGCCGAGTCCCTGGGCAGTATCAGAAAAGACGGTCCCAACACGCTTATCTTCGACCTTGAAAGCGGCAACGCTGACTTCCCATACTTACTCAGTGACTATCACATCCTGATGGGATCGACTGACAAACACGGACATATCGACTGGGAGACTGGCGATGGCACCGGATCGTACGTTGTAAAGAATTTTGAACCTGGCGTACGTGCGCACATGGTTCGAAATCCCAATTACTTCAAAGAAGGTTGCGCCAACTTCGACGAGGTCAAGATAACTGCGGTTGGTGATGCGGCAGCCCGGATGAATGGGATAGTAACTGGTCAGTTCGATTCGATCGTTCGCTGCGACCTTAAGACCGCGCCGATGCTGGAGAAAAAGCCTGGCATCAGCGTGCTTCAGGTCTCAGGCACCAAACACTTCACCTATCCGATGGATGTCCGTCAGGCGCCGTTCAACGACAACAACGTGCGGATGGCGCTCAAACACGCAATTGACAGAGAAGCCTTTGTCAACACTGTGCTGCGTGGCTACGGTTCGTTGGGTAATGATCACCCGATCAGTGCGAACCAGAACTACCATGCTGGTGATCTACCGCAGCGTCAGTATGATCCGGACAAAGCCAAGTGGTATCTCAAACAGGCCGGGCACAGCAGCATCGACGTTGAGATCGCTGCCGCCGATGCGGCCTTCAACGGCGCCGTAGACGCAACCCAGCTCTATTCTGAAGCCGCCAAAGTTGCAGGAATCAACATCAAGGTCAACCGGGTCTCACCCGACGGCTACTGGAACAATGTGTGGATGAAAGTCCCATGGAGCGCCTGTTACTGGTCGGGCCGACCCACCGCGGACTGGATGTTCACCATCGGCTACAAAGCTGGCGGTAACTGGACCGACAGTTACTGGAACCATCCCAAGTTCGAAGCACTGCTGGTGGCAGGGCGAGCCGAGCTTGACGAAGCCAAACGCAACGACATCTACGTCGAAATGCAGACTATCGTTGCTAATGAGGGCGGTGTAGTGGTGCCCTGCTTTGCCAACAACGTCGATGCCGCATCCGATGCGCTGGGGCGGCCAGCTAAGCTTGCGGCCAACTGGGAGCTGGACGGTTCCCGCAGCATGGAGCGTTGGTGGTTCAAGTAAGTCAACCACTGCTGCTGTGATAGGCAGTTCCTGCTGAAGTAAGATAGAAAAGGCCCGGACACTTTCCGGGCCTTTTCTTACCAGAGATAAATTACCTTTCCTCTTTTCGTATGCAAATCTCACTGCTCGAACTAATCCTCAAACGTTTTGCGCTGGGGCTCGTGACATTATTGGCCATCTCTTTGCTGATTACGGTCGGCGTCGAGGCGCTGTCTGGCGATGTCTGTACGGCCATGATGGGGCAGATGGCCTCTGATGATAAGGTGGCTGCCTGTCATCGGGAACTGAATCTCGATCGGCCCGTACATGTGCGCTACCTCGAGTGGCTGGTCAACTTTGCGCAGGGTGACATGGGTCAAGCGCTCACCAACCATTATGCGGTTGCCGATATCATCGGTAACCGCATCGGCAATACCTTCTTTCTTGCAGCGTCAGCAGCGCTGATCGCTGTCCCGTTCTCACTGATCCTCGGGGTGCTGGCCGCGCTGTACCGTGACTCGTTGTTTGATCGCTCTATATCGATGATCACGCTGAGCGGAGTATCGGTACCGGACTTTTTCATAGCCTACATTCTGATGGCGATCTTTGCAGTTTCCTACGGACTTTTCCCAGCGATCTCTAACATCGACGAAACCATGACGCTCGCCCAGCGGATCAACGCGTCAGCGCTTCCGGTATTGACTCTGACACTCGCAGTCAGCGCCCATATGATGCGTATGACCCGCGCATCCATTGTCAGTCTGATGGCAAGCCCCTACATCGAGATGGCCAAACTCAAAGGAATCCGTCCGGGACGGATTATTGTTTTTCACGCCCTGCCCAATGCCTGGTCACCGATAATCCAGGTGATCATGCTGAACCTGGCGTGGCTCGTGGTGGGCGTCGTGATCGTCGAGTTCGTGTTTGTCTATCCGGGACTCGGGGCGCTGATGATCGACGCCGTGTTCCTGCGCGATTTGCCGACGGTGCGGGCGACGGCAATGATCTTCGCGACGGTGTACGTCATCCTCAATCTGCTGGCAGACATCCTGTCGCTGGTTTCCAACCCACGGCTGATGCACCCCAAGTAAGTGATCATGAAAATCTGGCAACTCATCATGAAGATGAACTGGGCAAGCCGACTAGGTTTGCTGGTTGTCAGCGGATTCGGATTCTGTGCGATCTTTGCACCTTGGCTCGCACCCTATGGCCAGAGCCAGGTCGTTGGTGATGTCTGGGAACCGCTGTTTGGTGAATTCTTTTTTGGCACTGACCAGATTGGCCGGGATATGCTGTCGATGCTGATCTATGGCGCCCGCAACATGATTGCGCTTGCATTGCTGACCACCGGGTGCGCCTTTGGGTTGGGATCACTGCTGGGCTTTCTCGCGGCTACCATGGGTGGATGGGTCGACCAGGTACTAAGCCGCTTCGTCGATGTGGTGATCTCCATTCCGACCCTCATTTTCGCCCTCATCGTACTCTCTTCAACGGGTACGTCGATATTCGCTCTGGTCACGGTCATTGCCATTATCTATGCCATGCCGGTCTACCGTATTGCCCGCGCCGTGGCCATGGACATCGAAGTCATGGACTACGTCGAAGCAGCGCGCCTCCGCGGAGAGGGGCTATGGTGGATCATGCGTAAAGAGATTTTGCCGAACGCTTTGACCCCGCTGGCCGCCGAATTTGGTCTGCGGTTTTGTTTTGTATTCCTCTTGATTAGCGGTCTGAGTTTTCTTGGCCTTGGATTGCAGCCGCCGCTTGCCGATTGGGGCGCCATGGTGAGGGACAATGGCGGCGGTATCGCCTGGGGCTTTATGCACCCGCTGGTACCGGCTACCTGTATCGCGCTGCTGACAATCGGGATCAACCTGATCGTCGATTCAGTGGTCCAAAAAGCGAGTGGTCTGCGAGAAGACCACTGATCTCCCTGGAAGTAGCTACTACTCGGTGGGGATGACCTCGGCGAATCCGGGGGCCCGCAATGATTCCCCGGTAGCGTCTTCCATCATCTTGACAACATGCGGGGTCCACGCGCTCCCGCCATAACGCTCGCGTGAGGCCTTAAACATTTGCTCCACCAGCGTAGTCAACTGCAGTGGCACCTCAAGGTTTCGTCCAAGTTCCGTCACGAGACCAAGATCCTTAAGACCCAGATCGGTGGTGAATCCGGTGTTCAGACTGCCGTTCAGGATGACGGGCGCCCAGTCTTCAAATTCACGACTGCTGCCGGAACTGGCAGTAATGGCTTCATAGCACCTGGCGAGATCCAGTCCGCCGCGCTTGGCCAGCATCAGCGCCTCACCCATCGCCACCAGATCGACCAGGCACAGAAGATTGGTGATGACCTTGATCAAAGAGGCATTGCCAAGCTTACCCATATAGACAATCTGGCCGCTCAGAGTCTCCAACAGAGACGCATGACGCTTGAATAATGCCTCATCACCCCCGACAAGCAGTGTCATTTCGCCTCGTGCGGCCCGGTGCACACCGCCGGTAGCAGGGCATTCCAAAACCCCGATACCTCGATCTGCGGCCAACTCTGCCAGGCGGATCATCTCATTGGCATCTGTGGTGCTCATCTCAATCCAGCAACTACCCTCATGCATGGCATCCAGCGCGCCATTATTACTGGTCATCACCTTCGTCGATGCCTCGGGTGAAGGCAAACAGGTAATGAGCACGTCGACCTCTCTAGCCGCTTGCGCGACAGAAACAGCGCTCGTCGCGCCGTGGGCAACGAGTTGTTCTACCGCCGCATCATCAAGATCGAATACCTTTAAGGCGTGACCTGCATCCATAACCTGGCGCGCCATTCTTGCGCCGAGCATGCCAAGACCAATGAATCCACACTGCATGAGATGCTCCCATTGAAAGAAACTGAAAAGCGCTGACACACGCTATGAGACACCTTGAATGAGGAACAAGGGTTTATTACCCCTCACTTAGGGCACCCGACATCAAACCTTTCCTCAGACGTTAAACCGAAAGTGCATGATATCGCCATCGCTCAGCACATACTCTTTTCCCTCGAGACGCAGCCGGCCCGCCTCGCGGGCGCCCTGTTCGCCTTGGTACTGAACAAAATCATCATACGCAATAGTCTCGGCCCGGATAAAGCCGCGCTCAAAATCGGTGTGAATCTCGCCTGCAGCCTGTGGGGCGGTTGCACCGCAGGGAGCCGTCCATGCGCGAACTTCCTTGGGCCCCGCGGTGAAAAAGGTCTGCAGGCCCAACAGGGTGTAACCCGCGCGGATCACACGGTCGAGTCCCGAACTTTCAAGCCCGAGATCCTCGAGAAAACCGGCACGCTCATCCGCATCAATCTCCGAGATCTCCTGTTCGATCGCGGCGCTGACCACAACAACCTGCG
>JBMUHF010000024.1:0-11838 GCA_050302555.1 Arenicellales bacterium
AGCCGAGCGTGGTTTCTGTGTCCAATGTGGCTCCAGCCTTTTTTGGAATCATGCCGAAAAGGATACGCTGTCCGTTGCTGCCGGAGCATTCGACAGACCTACGGGATTGGATACTGGGGTGCATATTTTTTTTGACGATGCGTCGGACTATTATCAGGTGCATCCGGATGAAAAAACGATCAGCGGCAGTTCGCTCTGAGTTTGCCGACGCGCTAGGAATCGGGTATGAGTGATGACGTGCTGGTGGTGTTCACGCCCTCAGGAAAGAGGGGTCGGGTAGCGCGCGGAACGACGGTTTTACAGGCCGCCCGTGATCTGGGTGTCGATCTCGATTCGGTATGTGGCGGCCGGGCGATCTGTGGCCGTTGTCAGGTCACGTTGAGTGAGGGCGCGTTTCCAAAGCATGGAATTGAGTCCCGGGTGGCACATCTTTCGGGTCTAGGCGAAAACGAGGTTGCCTACGATGAAGTTGACGGTCTTGCCGAAGGCCGGCGGCTGGGCTGCTCGGCGCGCCTCTTGGGTGACGCGGTCATCGATGTTCCGCCGGAAAGCCAGGTGCACCGGCAGGTGGTCCGCAAGAGGACCGAGGTACACGATCTTTCTGTCAATCCGTTGGTTCGCCTGCATGTGATTGAGGTCTCTGAACCAAGCATGCATGAGCCTGTCTCTGATTTGCGGCGGCTTCTTGAAGAGCTAGAGTTTGAATGGGGGCTCACAGATCTTGAGTGTGATCTCCATGTGTTGGCCACACTGCAGGCCGCGCTTCGGGCCGGGCAGTGGCGAGTCACGGTCGCGGTGTTCCGGGAGCGTGAAATTGTTGCGATCTGGCCTGGTTATCACGACACGGCTCTGGGGATGGCCTTCGATATTGGATCGACCACGATTGCGGCCCACCTGGTGGATCTTGCGAGCGGGGAGGCATTGGCGTCAGCCGGGAGAATGAATCCACAGATTCGCTTTGGTGAAGACCTGATGAGTCGCGTCTCCTACGTCATGATGCACCCGGGTGCCGAGCAGCAGATGTGCGAAGTGGTACGGACCGCCGTTGCGGAGCTGATTGTCGAGGTTTGCACCGAGGCAGAGCAGACTCCGGACAACATTCTGGATTGCACTTTCGTGGGCAATCCCATCATGCATCATCTGTTGCTGGGATTATCGCCAGTGGAGCTTGGGGGCGCGCCATTTGCCCTGGCGACCGACAGCGCGGTTACGGTTTCAGCGCAAAGGCTGAACCTTGGCATCAACCCCGGTGCGAGGTGTTATGTGTTGCCCTGTATCGCGGGCCACGTTGGTGCAGACTGCGCTGCGGTGGTGTTGTCTGAAGCGCCCCATCTTCGCGAGGAGCTGACACTGCTGGTGGATGTCGGTACCAACGCAGAGATTGTGCTCGGCAATCGGCACCGCCTTCTCGCAGCCAGTAGCCCCACGGGACCCGCCTTTGAAGGCGCGCAGATCAGTTCCGGACAGCGCGCGGCTCCCGGCGCGATCGAACGGGTCCGAATTGATCCCGAGACGCTTGAGCCGAAATTTCGGGTCATCGGTTGTGACCTATGGTCAGATCACCCAGACTTTGTTAACCAGACTGCCGGGCTGGGTATTACGGGAATTTGCGGGTCCGGGATCATTGAAGTCCTGGCTGAGCTGTATCTGGCACAGGTGATCAACAGCGACGGCGTTGTCGATGGCGCACTTTCAGCACGCTCCTCGCGGGTCATCGCTGACGGCCGAACTTTTGCCTACATCTTGCACGAGGGGGAGATCAGAATTTTGGTCACGCAGAATGATGTAAGGGCGATTCAGCTGGCAAAAGCGGCCCTTTATGCGGGTGTGCGACTGCTTATGGACAAGTTGAATGTGGATTCGGTGGATCGCATCCGCCTGGCCGGTGCCTTTGGTTCCCATATCGATGTCAAATATGCGATGGTTCTTGGGCTTATCCCGGACTGCGCGCTAGAGAACGTGACCTCCGCGGGTAACGCGGCCGGCAGTGGTGCCCACATCGCCTTGGTTGACAGAAATTCCCGTGAAGAAATCGAGAGGGAAATCCGCCGCATTGAAAAAATTGAAACGGCGGTGGAGACCCGTTTCCAGGAGCATTTTGTCGAGGCGATGGCTATTCCTCACAAGAGCGCACCCTTCGATGAACTCGCCAAGGCCGTGACTCTACCTCTCCGGACTGATGCACCTTCTGATTCCCGGTCGTCTGGGCGTCGCCGTCGGCGGCGTTAAGCCTGTCTTTTGTCACGGCCTGACAAGGTGTTAGGCTAAGTGGTAGTCCGGGGATAACGAATCCCCGCGAGTGAGGCCTATAAACGATGAGTGAAGCATTGCGTAGGGTGACAATGTTCCAGGGGCTGGATCAGTGTGACCTGGATACCCTGGCCGGAGTTGCCAGAGAGGTCACCGCAGAGCGTGGAGAGATTATTGTCAGCCAGGGTTCAAAGGGTGAAAGCCTGTATGTAGTGGTCAGCGGGCAAATCCGGGTCTATCTTTCCGACGAGACTGGCAAAGAGATTATTTTGGGTCTTGAGGGGCCCGGTGCCATATTTGGGGAGATCTCTGTGTTGGATGGCCGACCCCGCTCGGCCTCTGTGGCGGCAATGAAGCGTACGGAACTTCTCAAGATAGATGGACACGAGTTTCTTCAACTGTTGCAGACGAATGCGAGGCTCGCGCTTACTGTCATTACGGCACTTGCTGGAATGATTCGTAAACTCACTGATGCGACACAGGGGCTCGCCTTACAGAGCGCCTATCGTCGCCTTGTCGCCCGTCTGCAAGAGCGGGCTGTTGAGGAAAACGGCCAGACGGTGATCCCCGAAAGACTCACCCATCAGTTATTGGCCGATATGATTGGCTGTTCACGGGAAATGGTCAGCCGGATCATGAGTGATCTTGCGAAGGGCGGGTACCTGCGGGCCGAAGGCAAGCGCTGGATCATCGAGCGGAAATTGCCGGCGGATTACTGATTTGAATTACATATGATGAAAGCGGCGTTGATTTTTATAATGAGAGTACGTTGGTGATACAGGGCACGATAGAAAAAATGCGCACGCACCTAGATTCGCCGGTGCGTTATGAACTGCCTATCGGAGAGGACTCGGTCGATATCAACAGTCTGCTGGGAAAAGCGATTACGCTTACCTTCACAGGAACGATCCTCTGCATAGCTTGTGGCCGCAAGACCAAGAAAAGCTTCAATCAGGGCCACTGCTTCCCCTGCCTTAAACGTCTTGCCTCTTGTGATCAGTGCATCGTTCGGCCTGAACTCTGCCATTATCATGAGGGGACCTGCCGTGAGCCCAAATGGGGTGAGTCGCACTGTCTGCAGCCTCATGTGGTGTATCTAGCGAATTCTTCCGGTTTAAAAGTCGGCGTGACCCGTGCGAGTCAGGTGCCTACCCGCTGGATCGATCAGGGCGCAGTTCAGGCGATACCGGTTTTTGAGGTTAGTGAAAGGCGTATTGCCGGACTTCTTGAGGCGACTCTTCGTCAGGTCGTTGCCGACCGTACCAACTGGCAGCGGATGCTTAAGGGCAGTCCCGATACGCTGGACATGCTTGCTGAGCGGGTCCGGATACTGAGCGAGACAGATCCTCTGATTACCCAATTCAAGAAGGGGCCAGACTGGGGCGATACGAAAACGTCTTCGTCCAACAGCGTTTGTGAAATCATGTATCCAGTGGCCACATATCCAGAAAAAGTGAAGGCCCACAACTTTGATAAAACAGCCAGTGTTTCCGGAAAACTACAGGGCATTAAAGGGCAATACCTTATTCTCGACACGGGTGTTTTGAATGTTCGGAAATTCGCCGGCTATGAACTGGAATTAAACCATTAAACATAATAATTAACTTATCTAACTAATCAATATTAATTAGTTGTGCTTATGGAATGATCTAGCTATTCTGCAGCCTCTTCCCCGGGCAGTCCCGGGTTTGGGTTACTTAATCAAGGCGTATGAGGAACTGCAGATGGCAACGAAGAATTATCAGGCCGGGGTGAAGGAGTACCGGGAGACCTACTGGATGCCCGAGTACACCCCTAAGGATACGGACATCCTGGCCTGCTTCAAGATAACCCCCCAACCCGGTGTCCCCCGCGAAGAAGCAGCAGCTGCAGTGGCAGCCGAGTCCTCGACCGGGACCTGGACGACGGTCTGGACTGATCTTCTGACAGACCTCGACTACTATAAAGGTCGGGCCTACGCTATCGAAGATGTCCCCGGCGACGATGAATCCTATTACGCTTTTATTGCGTACCCTATCGATCTCTTTGAAGAGGGGTCTGTCGTTAACGTTTTTACTTCTCTGGTGGGCAATGTGTTCGGGTTCAAGGCGCTACGCCACTTGCGCCTTGAGGATGTCCGTTTTCCGATTGCCTATGTGATGACCTGCGGCGGTCCGCCTCACGGCATTCAGGTCGAGCGCGATATTTTTAACAAGTATGGCCGTGCGCTGCTTGGTTGTACGATCAAGCCTAAGCTTGGACTGTCAGCGAAAAACTACGGTCGGGCGGTTTACGAATGCCTGCGTGGCGGCCTTGATCTCACCAAAGATGATGAAAACGTCAACTCCCAGCCGTTCATGCGCTGGCGTCAGCGGTTTGACTTTGTCATGGAGGCCGTACACAAGGCGGAAGCAGAAACGGGAGAAAGGAAGGGCCACTATCTCAATGTGACGGCTCCGACGCCTGAGGACATGTACAAACGTGCTGAGCACGCGAAGACCCTGGGCGCGCGCATTATCATGCACGACTACATCACTGGAGGCTGGTGTGCTAATACGGGCCTTGCCAATTGGTGCCGAGACAACGGCGTGTTGTTGCACATTCATCGTGCCATGCACGCGGTAATCGATCGGCATCCCAAGCACGGAATCCATTTCCGGGTTCTTGCCAAACTGTTGAGACTGTCCGGAGGAGATCATCTGCACTCGGGAACGGTTGTTGGGAAACTCGAGGGCGACCGTGAAGCCACCCTGGGGTGGATTGACCTGATGCGGGATTCCTATATTAAAGAGGACCGTTCACGGGGAATCTTTTTCGACCAGGACTGGGGCTCCATGCCGGGTGTCTTCCCGGTAGCATCCGGTGGCATCCATGTATGGCATATGCCTGCACTGGTGACCATCTTTGGGGATGATGCCTGCTTCCAGTTTGGCGGCGGAACACTGGGTCATCCCTGGGGTAACGCAGCCGGTGCGGCGGCAAACCGTGTTGCACTTGAGGCCTGCGTGGAGGACCGGAACCGTAATGGTGCTGAGGGTCTTGAAAAGCGCGGCGGTGATGTTCTGCGCAAGGCTGCCGAGTCGAGCCCTGAACTGGCAGCTGCCATGGAGACCTGGAAGGAAATCAAGTTTGAGTTCGATACCGTCGACAAGCTCGACGTTGTCCATCGCTGATGATCTGAATCCAACATACTCGAGAACGCTACCATGACTGATTTGCAAGATTACCATTCGCGCCTTTCCGATCCGGCGAGTCGAAAATTTGAAACTTTTTCCTATCTCCCGCAGTTCGATGACGCGTCCATTCGGGCGCAGGTGAACTACATTGTTTCCAAAGGCTGGAATCCCGCTGTGGAGCACACGGAACCTGAAAATGCGACATCGTCTTTCTGGTACATGTGGAAATTACCGATGTTCGGGGAGACTGATGTCGATGCGATTCTCGCCGAGATAGATGCCTGTCGATCTGCCAATCCGGGCAACCACGTACGTCTGATCGGTTATGACAACTTCGCGCAGTCTCAGGGCACCGCCATGGTGATCCATCGCGCTCCCCACTCGCCCTAATCTTCTACGGTGTTACACGTGCTATGACGGATGCCAATTCATATCTCGTTGAGCATGAGCCCTACTACCAGCCGGTGAGTCGTGAAGTAGAGCTCTTTGAGGCGGCTTATGGCGCCCGAATGCCGGTTATGTTAAAGGGTCCCACCGGGTGCGGTAAGTCCCGCTTTGTGGAATACATGGCCTTCAGACTCTCCAGGCCGCTCATTACTGTCGCCTGCAACGAGGATATGACTGCCTCGGATCTCGTGGGCAGGTTTCTTTTGGACAAAGATGGCACCCGCTGGCAGGACGGTCCCCTGACCACCGCAGCGCGGATCGGCGCCATTTGTTACCTGGATGAGATTGTCGAAGCACGCCAGGACACCACCGTAGTGATTCACCCCCTCACTGACCATCGCCGAACCCTGCCGCTAGACAAAAAAGGCGAGCAGATCGTTGCACACCCTGATTTCCAGATCGTCATTTCCTACAACCCAGGCTATCAGAGCCTGATGAAGGACTTGAAACAGTCGACCAAGCAGCGTTTTGCAGGCCTTGATTTTGATTACCCCGAACCTGAGCTCGAAGCGCGCATTGTCGCGACGGAGGCAGGTATCGATCACAACGTTGCAGAAAAACTGGTGCAAGTGGCCCATCGCGCACGTAATCTCAAAGGGCATGGACTGGATGAGGGCATTTCGACCCGACTGCTGGTGTACGCTGGACAGCTGATGGCAAAAGGGGTGGAGCCGGTCGCTGCCTGCAGCATGAGCTTGGTCTGCCCCCTCACTGATGATCCTGATATGCGCGACACGCTGGACGCTGCGGTAAGCACCTTCTTTTGCTGAACGGTTGAGTGCGCCTTCCCCGAGCTGACACCAGGGACCGATCTGGATGACGTTCGATCTCGACAGTTATCGCGATGCGCTGGAGCAATGCGCTCCAGAACTGCAGGGCAACCTCGAGACACTTTTGAGCGATGTCTCGCGGCAGATGTCACCTGCCGGACTACAGATTTACCTCGAGGCAGCTAAGGGGCTTTGTGAGCTTGGGCGTAGCCCGGAACTGGTCGGCTTCTGGCTTGAGCAGATGCCCTCTGTAGCGAAAGAGGTGGGAGAGGATATTCTCCCCGATACCCTTGAGGCCATCATGAAGCTTTCCTCAATGACCTCGGGCAATGTGATTTCGCTCTTGCTGGCTAGTTTGCCAGTTGCAGCCAGACGGCTTGGGGATATTAATCTCGTGCGTCGATACCTTGAATTCGTTCATCGACTTTGCGCAAAGGCGCCCCGGGGTCTACGACCGATGTTCCTGCATCTCGATGAACTGCTGTCAAAGCTTACTTTAGGGGGATTACGGCGCTGGGCAGACTTTGGTGCCCAGGCCCATCGGCGGGATCTTGGAAACCTCTCTGCCTATTTTGCACTGGCTACACCAGACAGTATTGCCATGCTGCGCGAGCAGAGGCGGGGCACACTGTTTATCGATGTCCAGCGGAAACTGAATTTTTTTCTGCGGGCATTTTGGGCCCGGGATTTCTTTGTGCGCCCCTCGGAAGCCGATGTTTCCGGTTTTAGGCCTTTTATAGATGCCGGCGTACTGCATCTTCCCGACGCTGTGGATGATGCTGGGCCGGTCAGCGGCCTCGAACTGTACCGGGCCTGCGCGGCCCACTTGGTAGCCCATTTAATGTATGCCGATCACGGTATCAGTGCACAGCAATTGAGCCCAGCGCAAATGTTCTTTGTCGGTATCGTGGAGGATGCACGCGTCGAGTACTGTGCGGCACAGGCCTTTCCCGGTCTCGGTCGGCTTTGGCGGACCTTGCTGTCACAGGAGCGCGCTGATGCCCCCGAACATCCGACCTTGGCAAGTCTTGAACATATCGCATTAATGCTGAGCGACGTCACGGTGTCGACCGACGATGAGGCTCTCACGGAAATCATCCGGGACTTTCATCTGCAGATCGCCCACAACCAGAACAATCCTGAGTTCTCCTGGTACTTAGGTTTGCGGCTATACCAGCTCTTTGCCGATCGCCGTGAAATGCCGAGCCTCAGGATTCTGGAAAAGATTCGCATACCCTACCGGGACGACAATCGGATTATCTGGGAGCGCGATCCTTGGGCCTTCAGCGAGGCGGGCGGACTTCGTGACCAGAGATCCGCTCCGGTGCGTCGCAACGTCTCGGTAATCGAGATGGCAAATGAGATTGACTGCGAGTTCGCTGGAGACGATGCGCAGGAGATTTGGCGGTTGTCGACACCGTACTGGCTCGATCAGGAAGAATGCACTCTCAATGCGCTTGAGGGAAGTGAACCGGTTTCAGATCCTTTTCACTATCCTGAGTGGGATTACCAGGTGCAGTTGCTTCGTCCTGACTGGACGACAGTAACTGAACGGCGCCAAACGGTGGGATTGCCCGGGGAGATTGATCAGATCCTGATCAAGCATCGTCCTGTCGCGGCCAAGATCCGAAAGATTATCGACCTTCTTCAGCCTGAGGGTATTGCCCGTGAACGAAACCTCGAGGATGGTGATGATATTGATCTGAATGCGGCGGTGGAGGCGATGATCTCAATCCGGCGCGGCGAGACGCCGAATCCGCGGGTCACCATGCGACATACTGTAAAGCACCGGGATCTTGCCATCGTGGTATTGCTGGATTTATCAGAATCAACGGGAGATCGCGTCAAGGAAAGTGGTCAGAGCGTACTGGAACTGACCCGGGAGGCCAGTGCTTTGGTCGCCACCGCCATCAGCGGTGTTGGTGACCCCTTTGCAATCCATGGGTTTGCCTCGGATGGTCGGCACGACGTACGTTACTTTCGCTTCAAGGACTTTCACGAGCAGTTTGATGATCGGGTTAAGGCACGTCTTGCAGGCATGTCGGGCGGTTTGTCCACACGGATGGGTGCTGCGATGCGCCATGCAGGCTCACATTTGCAACGTCAGAGCGAAACCCGAAAATTGATTCTGCTCGTTACCGATGGCGAGCCTGCTGATATTGATGAACGGGATCCTCAGCACCTGCGTCAGGACACGCGCAAGGCCGTCAATGATCTCAAGCGTCAGGGAATACAAAGTTATTGCCTGACGCTGGATCCCAATGCGGATGACTATGTTCGTCGGATTTTTGGCGCTGGTCAGTATACGATTGTGGATAAGGTCACTCGCCTTCCCGAGAAACTGCCGACGCTGTTTGCGACGCTGACATCCTGACGCGATGGACGCCCATCCGTTCGACGGGCATGTGTTTTTGGCCGCTGGATGAAGCTTATTTCCCAATCGTGAGAACGCCAGAGAGAGCAGAGCCCCAGCGTCCCACAGTCACCTCGTTTCCTTGTTCTGGGTGAGTTGGGATATTCAGCGACAGCAGCAATGAGAACCCGGCGAGTCCCGCGCCGGCCAGAAAGACCGCGGCGGGAGAGGTCAACCAAAGAATGCCCAGCGCCGCAGGCAGGACCACGGCCGCGATGTGGTTGATGGTAAACGATACGCCAGCGCTGGAAGCGATATCGGCCGGATCGGCGATCTTCTGAAAATAGGTCTTGATAGCAATCGCGAGCGCAAAGAAGAAATGGTCGACAATGTACAACCCCGCGGCGACATGTGAGCTCTCAACGAAAGCGTACGCGACGAACACTATGACCAGTCCAGCATATTCAAACACCAGCGCGGCTCGCTCGCCCACCTTGCCAATGATGCGCCCAATACGGGCAGCAAAGAGCATGTTCAGTGTCGCATTCACCAGAAATAGCACAGAGATGGCGGCGACGCTGTAGCCGAATTTTTCAACCATCAGGAATCCAGCGAAGACAATGAAAATCTGTCGGCGGGCGCCAGAAAGAAAGGTCAGCGCATAGTAGAGCCAATAGCGTTTCCGCAGTACCAGTTGCCGACGCTGTTTGACCTTGCCTGGAAATTGCGGAAAGAACAGCCAGCAGGCAATGGCAATCATCACTGTGACACCACCACCCAGAACATAGACGGTGACAAAATCGAGCGAAGCCATATCAAAGGCAGCCCAGATCGCTGCGAAGGCTACAATCGATGTGAATGCGCCAACCGCAATAATGCGTCCCAGTATCTCTGCCGCGCGTTCTTTTTCGATCCACTGAAGTGACAGCGAGGTCTGGATCGTTTCGTAATAATGAAAGCCTACGGACATCACTACGGTCGTCAGGTACAGGCCAATCACGGTAGGAAAGAATCCAGTCAACGCTGTTCCAATGCCGAGCAGAGCAAGCGAGATGAGCGCAATGTGCTGTTCGCGGAGCAGTAAGAGCAGAAACACTACCGTGAACGCAAGAAAACCCGGGACTTCCCGAAGACTTTGTAAAATTCCCATTTCAGCACCACTGAACGCTACCCGCTCAATCGCGAAGTTGTTCAGCAAAGCCTGCCAGGTCGCGAAACTTAACGGAACCGCGCCGGCCATCAACAACAGCAGAACTTCGGGACGTGAGCGGATGTTCTGGAGTACAGCGGTCATAAATTGGTCAGTCCAGGAAGGGGTCGTCTTTTCGTGAGCACGATGGAGTCATTGGCCGGTGTCGGCCGATGAAGATAGTGAAAGTGCAGGGTTAATGATACAGTGAAAGTTGTTCGACCGAATGCAGTTCGTTGTGATCAAGATCGACAAAGAAATCAAATCACCTATCAATGTCGGGTTGTTCGTCACCTGTCTTGCGGACCTCATGCGCCCGCAGGTGGCGTTTGCTGCGGTGACTTTGCTTGAGCGCGCGGGGTGTAGGGTCCGGGTGCCGCGAGAGCAAAGCTGCTGTGGCCAGCCGGCGCTTAACAGCGGTGATCGCGCCAGCACAACAGAAATTGCTAAGAATGTGATCCGGGCATTTGCCGAAGATGATTATGTAGTTGCCCCTTCCGGATCCTGTGCCGATACGCTGATCAACAAATACTCCACACTCTTCCGACACGACGCCCAATGGGCAGGCCGCGCCCAAAGCCTTGCCGATAAGACTTTTGAGCTGACGAGTTTCCTGACAGAAAAGCTCGATTTCAACCTGGAGGGAGTTTCCTACCCGGGTGTCTGTACCTACCACGATTCCTGTTCCGGACTTCGGGAGCTGGGCATCCAAAAACAGCCGCGCAAGCTCTTGGCAGGCGTTAAAGGTATGGCGCTCAGCGAGTTGGAGGATAGCAGTGTGTGCTGTGGCTTTGGGGGTCTTTTTAGCGTGAAGTACCCCGATATTTCGGGCCGCATTGTCAGCGATAAGTGCGCGCAGATTACGCAGACGGATGCCGATACGGTAATCGGCGGGGACCTTGGATGTCTCCTGAATATTGCCGGCCGACTTCGCCGCGAAGGAAAGCGCCTGAAGGTCTTCCATATTGCAGAGGTGCTTGCAGGCATGACCGATGGTCCGGCAATCGGGGAAGGAGAGGGCGAAACATGAACGCGCCGGCTTCGTCTCAGCGGGTGGAGTTTCAGGAGCGGGCTCGACAGGCGCTGAGCGATGTCAGTTTGCAGCGGGCGATGGCCAAGGCCCGCGGTGGTTTTGTCGATCATCGTCGGGATGCCGTTGATGCTTTGCCTGAATTCGATGCAATTCGTGATGCCGCCCGGGATATCAAGGATCACGTGCTGGCGAACCTTGATGGTTACTTGGAGTTGTATGAGCAGAAGGTGATTGAGAATGGCGGGCAGGTACATTGGGCCCGAGATGCTGACGAGGCCTGTCGTATTGTGGCCAAGATTTGCAAAGACACCGAAGCCAAAACTGTCACTAAGGGCAAGTCAATGGTCTCCGAAGAGATCTACCTTAATCCGGTGCTGGAGGCTGCCGGTATGACAGTGGTCGAGACAGATCTTGGCGAGTACATTGTGCAACTGGCAGGAGAAACCCCCAGCCATATAATTGCGCCCGCGGTCCACAAGACCCGGGAGCAGATCACAGATCTGTTTCATGAGCATCACAGTCCGCTTGGATATACCGACCGGGTGACACAGCGCGAGGCGCTGGTTAATGAGGCGAGAAGCGTACTCCGAGAGCGCTTTGTAGCTGCTGATGTTGGTATTACGGGAGCCAACTTCCTGGTC
>JBMUHF010000025.1:0-3313 GCA_050302555.1 Arenicellales bacterium
TCCGAATTTCGTCGACGTTCCTATGCATCAACTTCTTGCAGACGATTATGTGTCGACTCGCGCCAACCTCATTAAGCTTGATAGGGCGATACCTGGTATGCCCCCGCCTGGCGCCATCTCGGGGTTTCAGATTCGCCATGAACGATCAGAGAGCTCATCTTCGGAGAAGTTTAGGGAATCAACGCAGATCGATACTTCGTATATCTGTGTCGTCGACGAAACCGGGAATCTGTTTTCTTCGACGCCGAGCGACGCAATGGCAAACGCACCCATCATCCCAGGGTTGGGGTTTGCGCCGTCCTCCAGGGGAGCCCAATCGTGGACAAATCCGGAACTTCCATCGGTAATGGCACCTGGCAAGAGACCCAGACTGACACCGAATCCCGCGATTGCGGTTAAAGGAAAGCGGCAGTGGATGCCGTTTGGATCGCCGGGCAACGACGTTCAGCCTCAGGCCATGCTGCAGGTGTTGCTGAATGTATTTGCTTTCGATAACCGGCTGCTGGAGGCGGTAGAACATCCCCGGTTTGCGACATTCAGTTTCCCTCGTTCATCGGAACCGCATCCGTATTCCCCGGACTTGCTTCAACTGGAGGGTCGAATCTCGAAGTCCACGGCAGGGGAGTTGGCTGCCCGCGGGCACGATGTGGCTCTCTGGCCGGACTGGGATTGGCATGCGGGTGCCGTGTGCGCAATCTTGTTTGATACCGAAACGGGGATCCTGGAAGGGGCGGCCGATCCCCGGCGTTCCGGTTCAGCTCTTGGATGGTAGAGCTATCTCCCGTAAGTCAATGCGCAAAGGCCCGCCGGGTACTGGATACCGCGCGGGCGTTCAGTGAAGACAGAAGTTTAGATTGGTACCGAGGGTCGGACTCGAACCGACACTCCATTGCTGGAACCAGATTTTGAGTCTGGCGCGTCTACCAGTTTCGCCACCCCGGCAATTACGTCACGACCTGCGGACAGGGTTGCGACGCCAATGTCTTGTGAACCATTTTGGCGTTTAAGACGATTGCGATTCTAGCATTGTGATTACTATTAGGTGATGCAATCGATGGCCCATGGGCACGAATGGGTGGGCACGCACCTGGAGGAGCTTCATGTTGAGATTATTTGTTGCTATTGATATTCCCGGCACTATCAAGGAGCAACTCAGTGGTTGGAAAATGGCTATGCGAGGGGCGCGGTGGACCCAACCCGACCAGATGCATCTCACGCTGGAATTTCTGGGTGAGCAGCCAATCGACCTTTATCGCGAGATCTGTGAATCCCTTGAAAGCGTCCGGCTCACGTCTTTCGAACTTGAGTTTGAGGGCGTAGGTTTCTTCGGCAGCAAGAAGGTGCCCCGGACTCTTTGGGCAGACGTCCGCTCCAGTCGGGAGTTAATCGGACTTCAGAAGAAGGTCTGTAAGCGGATTCAGGAACTGGGCATTAAAGTTGAGGCTCGAAAATTCCGACCACACCTTACCCTGGCACGTCTCAATGGTGCCTCCTATGAGGATGTGGGCCGGTTTCTTGAGGCAGGTTGTCTTGCGAAAAGCGATTCGTTCTCAGTCGACTCATTTGCACTTTTTTCCAGCAAACTCCTTCCCCGGGGGGCGGTTTATCACAACGAACAGACCTATTTCGGACACAGTGACTGAACTATTTCTCCGAGGTAGCTCATTCTATGAGCCCCTGAGGGCACCAATATTCCCCTGCAAACGGACGAAACAGGGGAATTTCTATGGATATGTCCAGGATGACCGGGGCATCGGAAACGCTGCGCCCGATTCGCTTAGCGTTTAATGACTTTAAGGGTTGGTTGGCGAGATATCGTCGGCGTGAAAAACCGCATCCGCTTCGAGATCGCCAGCGGCAGACCCGAGAGCAACTGATTTCAATCCGGCGTGAGCGGCACCAACCGGTTTGATCGCGTGTTGGCGACAACCTCCAGGACGCCAGCAGAAAGGATCATTGCGGTGCCTAGGATCTGGGGCCAGTCAAAAGCCTCATCTGTCAGCAGGGCAGCACTGATCACGCCCACTACAAGCTCGGACAGGATCAAAATTCCAAAAACACCTGTGCCGATTTTTGGTGGTGACCAAAAAATGATGGCCGTAGTCGGTAAGACAAAAAGCAGTGAGATTCCCAGTAGTAGAGGAAGACTGGATAGCACTCCCTGGATGGAGGGTATCTTGCCAATCGCGTCATCCAGTAATGGGTACTGACAGATTGCTGCTATCAGTCCGAAGACGATCACCATAAAAAGAAGAGGAAAGATTCCCTCGGGCCGTTCAATCTCGGTACGCGCGGCACCAGCAGTAATCAGAACACCGGCGATCAGTCCGAACCAGTCTCCAAGGTAAATGGGAAGGGGAATTCCGACTTCCAATCCAACAGCAACCCAGACACCGGCCAGGGCTAACGCAACGGTCCCCACTCGCGACCACTTCAGGCGGCGCTTCAAAAACACAACCTCTATAAGGCTTGCCCAGAGAGGGGCAAGATAGAAAAAGACTAGGGCCCGGATCACCTCTGTGACCAGGAAGGAGTTGGCATAAAAGATGGCGCCACTTCCCAACAGTAGGCCGCAAAGCCAATGTCGCAGTCCAATCTGATGGCCTTTGTAGACCCGCCATATCGCCACCGGCAATAAAACACAGAGCGATATCAGGTATTGCCCCAGAGTACCCCAGCCACCCGTCATGCCTGACTCAAGCAATAGTCTTTGAGGAAGCCAGTAAAGACCCCAGGCGCCCGCACAGACGAAAACGACGAAGCAGATAAAGACGTAGGGGGGTTGTTGCATGCGTAAGAAAAGCCGGTTCTAGAGGGTATAACGGGAAGGGGGAGTGGAAAGTTCAGGTTCGGTAGCGGATTCTAGTTCTATGGGGTGTTTTTGGGAGACTTCCGAAACTAGAATGTTTTCCTTATTCGTCAAGGAGTGAGTCATGGGTACTGATAACGACTGGGTATCACCCTTATTCGAGCAAGTTGAAAAGGAAAAAGAATATCTCATCGATCTCACTCGGGAGATGGTGAAGATTCCCACGGTGAATCCGAAGTTTGAACTCGACGAGGATCTCAATCGGGAGGCAGACTTCCAGAACTTCCTCGAGCCTGAGTTGCAAAGCATTGGATTCCAGACTGAACAGAGTGTTCCCAGCGATCTTCCCGGGCGACCTAATCTCGGCGGTATTTGTGCCCGCACCAGTAAGTTCTATTGAACTTTCCCATGTCCTCGGCATTGAGAGTGAGAGACTTGAAAGCATTCTCGAGATGACAATGACGACTACCGATTTTCGATCATTGCTGGTACCCATAGACAATG
>JBMUHF010000026.1:0-2485 GCA_050302555.1 Arenicellales bacterium
GGTCCACCAGGGACCGACAACGTTATGGGTTGGACCATGACGGGCCTGGACTACAACACGCTGGGCCTATTGGTCGGCCGAATTTTTGGCATCATGGACAATTGGGTATTGATTGCATTGCCGATGTTTATATTCATGGGGCTGATGCTCGACAAGTCCGGGATTGCCCAAAAAATGCTGCATTCTATGCAAAAACTTTTTGGGAACGTAAAGGGTGGACTTGCGATTACCGTCACATTGATCGGCATTATTCTGGCTGCTTCGACTGGAATTATCGGCGCGTCGGTGGTGTTGCTGGGCGTAATGTCGTTGCCGATTATGCTCAAGCAGAACTACGATAAACCCCTGGCGCTGGGAACCATAGCCGCCTCCGGTTGCCTTGGAATTCTTATCCCGCCTTCAATTATGCTGGTCATTATGGGGGATCAACTATCGATCCCGATTCTGGATCTGTTCATGGGTGCGGTTTTCCCAGGGCTGATTCTTGGTGGGCTCTACATTCTGTATATCCTGGGCTACTGCAAGATCTTCCCGGACAAAGCGCCACTGGCTACAGACCACACAGAAGTGAATCTGAAAGATATTGGACAGGCCTTAATCGATATCATTCCGCCCGCTGCCCTGATCCTGTTGGTGTTGGGGTCAATTTTTATGGGTATCGCGACCGTGACAGAAGCTTCCGGGGTTGGCGCAATGGGGGCGACACTGATTGCCGCGTTTTACAGGAACTTAAGTTGGAAAGTCGTTAAAGATGTGGTGGTTAATACGATGAATACATCCGCCTATATTTTTGCGATTTTTGTCGGTGCAACGATATTCGCTCTGGTGCTGCGCGAGTGCGGCGGTGATGACCTGATTGAAAGCGCGTTGACAGGATTAGGGTTTGGCCCTTATGGGCTGATTATTTTTGTTCTGTTTGTGATTTTCATTCTGGGCTTTTTCCTCGATTGGATCGAGATCAGTTTGATCATATTGCCACTTCTGGGACCGGTGATCACGGGTCTTGACCTTTCGGTTAGTGGATATGGCGTTGTGGATTATCCCAGCTTGACTTGGTTTGCGCTGTTGGTTGCGGTTACTTTACAGACGTCATTTCTAACTCCTCCGGTAGGTTTTGCGCTCTTCTATCTCAAAGGAGTATGCCCGCCGGAAGTGAAATTGGTAGAGATTTATCGCGGCGTAGTGCCGTTTATCGTGCTACAACTGATTGTATTGGCACTAGTGTTTCTTTTTCCAGCACTGGTCACTTGGCTGCCGGCGCAGGCTTTCAAGCCGTTGTAAGAGTTCATCGGCGCAAGGCTTGCGTAGTTTGCTATTGGCGCCGATAAAATCCTCAAGCCGGTTTCCCAAAAAGCAGTTATGGTCTCCCATTAAGACGGAAGGTGTGGGAGACGTGCCAGTTTCTGAAGATTTCAAAGATCTGCGGTAAGCCCAGCACGGGTACTGAATCGAAATGCCCGCTGAGGATGTCGGCAGAATGAATCGCATGCAGGCGCTGTGCGGCCCCATCCGCGGGTTGCAAAGCGCATAGGGGTGACCCTGGACTGAAGCCAGAAGGCGATCCGTATATCATTTGGGAATTCTCCCAATTAGCCCGGCCACGTTATCACTCTTTAAAGTCGTAAAATCGCTGTATGAGCAAGGATAAAGATAAAAGCGGGCAGGGGTTCAGCACCCGAGCCATCCATTCCGGCTACGACCCCGCCAGCCATCACGGTGCGCTCAATCCGCCCGTCTACCTTAATGCGACGTATACCTTCGAATCCATAGCGCAGGGTCAGCAGCGCTTTTCCGGTGAAGCACCGGGCTACGTTTACGCCCGCGTCGGCAATCCGACCCAGTCCGTACTTGAAAAGCGGCTCGCGAGTCTGGAAGGTGGTGAGGCGGCGGTTGCGGTCGCGTCGGGGATCGGCGCCATCACGGCACTGCTGTGGTCGTTTCTTGAGTCGGGTGACGAGATCATTGCCGACAAGACACTGTACGGCTGCACATTCGCCTTTATGGAGCATGGGCTTTCGCGCTTTGGCATCAAGGTGCACTTTGTTGATCTCACAGAAACTGACGCACTCGCCGGCGCCATGACGCCTCAAACGCGCTTTGTATTTTTCGAAACGCCTACTAATCCGAATATGCGGGTCATCAATATTCGCGAGGTTTCCGAGGTAGCTCATGTCCACGGTGCTCGGGTGATTGTCGACAACACCTACGGTACGCCCTATCTTCAGCGGCCGTTGGAGTGTGGCGCGGATTTTGTAGTGCACTCAATGACTAAGTATCTCAGCGGCCACGGAGATCTGATTGCTGGTGCGATCATCGGTCCCGCTGATGACATGGTGACCGTACGCACCGTTGGTCTTAAAGACAAACGGTGCGTACGGTCACCATGTCATCAGTCTGGGGCTCGCGCGAATCTCTGTCGGCCTTGAGAATGTCGAGGACCTTGCCGCCGATATTCTGAACGCCCTCGATCAGTCTGTGGGCTGAG
>JBMUHF010000027.1:0-2598 GCA_050302555.1 Arenicellales bacterium
TGGCCTGCTGAACATTCCGGGAAAGGTTCCCTCGCTACGATTGCCACCTCAGTCACGAGGTCAATGGCATCAGGACGACTGAGGTTTGTCCGGGTCCTCCACGAGCCTGAAGAAAAACATCCCGGCAAAAAAGAGCAACGCTACTGAAAGGATGCCAAGGCGAGGATTGCCGGTGAGGTAAACAATCGTGCCCATCATGACGGGGCCGAATACCGCCGCGGCTTTACCCACCACGTTGTAAAAGCCAAAAAACTCGGCGTTTTTCTCCTGCGGGATAAGGTGGCTGAACATCGATCGGCTGAGTGCCTGAATGCCTCCCTGCACCAGCCCGATCACCGCGGCGAGGATATACATTTGAAGCGCGGTCTCCATGAAGAAAGCAAATATCGTGACCCCCACATATACCCAGATACAGATCCAGATACCCCGCTGTGCACCATAGCGTTCGCCCAACCGACCGAAAACGAGCGCTGCTGGAAAACCAATGAACTGCACCATGAGCAGTGCCGTGATCAGATTTCCCTGGCCCAGTCCGATATTCAGACCAAAGTCGACCGCCATACGCACAATGGTGTCGACCCCATCGATGTACAGCCAGTAGGCGAGCAGAAACATCCAGGCCCCGCGGTACTGCGCAAGGCTGGTTGCAGTATCCCGAAGTGCCGCGAAGGTTCCTTTGATATCAACCCCGCGCCGACCGCTATTGGGCAGAGGCTCATCGACGTATAGAAAAAGTGGTATTGAGAATACCGTCCACCACACCGCGACGGAGATAAAAGACCAGCGCACACCTTCAACCGCATCGGCCAGGCCAAACATTTGAGGTTTAAGGGTCATCAGTACGTTGATCAGAAACAGCAAGCCCCCACCGAGGTATCCCAGCGCAAAGCCAAAGGCCGATACCCGGTGGCGCTTCTCGGTTGACGATACGATAACCAGGAGGGAATCGTACAAGGTATTCGCCCCCGAAAAACCCACCACTGCGATGGCGTACAACAGAATGGCAAATGGCCACATCCCAGCCTGCACCAGATACAACGCCCCTGTGGCAAGAACGCCAAGGCTCGCAAAGGTGGCGAGCATGCGCTTTCGCAACCCGCCGGTATCGGCCATGGCACCAAGAATGGGTGCCAGGATCACAATGATCAGACTGGCCACTGAGTTACCGACCCCAAGATAGAAGGTGCTGTGGGTCAGCGCGACATCCTGACTCCAGTACTGTTTAAAGAAAATCGGGAAAAATCCCGCCATCACGGTGGTCGCAAATGCCGAGTTGGCCCAGTCATACAAGGCCCAGGAGACAATAGGTTTGCGATCAGATGTATTCATAACGTTTCCCCTTCAGATCTGCTCTGCGCAGGATCGATTCAGGATCTTATCCCGGCATTGTAATAAGATTTGAGTAGGTGCAACGGGTATTTGGTATGTACTGGGGAATCGCCTCAGGATTAAAGACAAATAACCGGAAAATCCGATAAAGGTTTCAAAAGTAATAAGATTGGTTCCTTAGCAGCTTTTTCAGGTCCATTATTGTGAGCGCAGCGTTACCCACTGATACCCGTATCGTTGTGATCGGGGGCGGCGTCATCGGTGCCAGCGTCGCCTGGCATCTGTCCCGCCTCGGGTGTTCAGACGTGGCGGTACTGGAACGCGGGCAGATTGGCTGCGGTACAACCTGGCACTCGGCAGGAAATATTATCCGGATGAGTACGGATCCTGTGGCCGTCCAGATCTACGCCCAAAGCGCCAGCGTTGTCGCGGAACTCGATCAGCGGCATACGATTGGATGGCGTCAGTGTGGGCGGGTCATGATCGCAGGCACCAAAGAGCGTTTTCAGGAATTCGATACGATTATTCGGACACTGCGTAACCAGGGGACACCCGTCGAGTCGATCTCTCCGGCGGAAGTGCAGCAGAAGCTCCCGGCCATGAATACGGACGACCTGTTGGGTGCACTGTGGAGTCCGGGAGACGGTCGTGTTGACCCCACCGCGCTGACGGCCGCGTACTGCCGTGAGGCAAAGCAGAGCGGGGCAAAGTTCTTAGAAGGTGTCGAGGTGAAGCAGGCAGTCACTCAGGCTGATACCGTTACCGGTGTGGAGACTGATCAAGGGCTGATCCGGTGTGAGGTAGTTGTTAATTGCGCTGGCATGTGGGCGCGCGATCTTGGTCTGAGAAACAATGTCGATATCCCGCTTTACGCAGTGGAACATTTCTACGCGCTGACCGAATCCCTCGATGACGTCTACCCGGATATGCCCACCTTTAGGGATCCTGACGGCCTGATCTATGGTCGTGAGGAAGTCGGCGGCCTGTTGGTGGGGTGTTTTGACCGTGATGCGCTGCCTGTGCGCTTGAGTGACCTGCCGGCACCATTCGAGTTTGCTCTGTTGAACGAGAACTGGGACCAGTTCATGCCTTATATGGAGCAGGGCATTCACAGGATTCCGGCGCTCACCGATTGCGGAATCCGGACTCTTGTAAACGGCCCCGAATCTTTCACACCGGATGCCGAGGCGCATCTAGATGAAGCGCCGGAACTTAAGAACTATTTTGTCCTTGCGGGGCTCAGTTCCTCAGGCGTGACCCGTTCCGGCG
>JBMUHF010000028.1:0-7563 GCA_050302555.1 Arenicellales bacterium
GGGGAATAATGACCATGACAAATAGGTGATCTGCCTGTAAGCCCAACAGCGTATTTGGGAACAAGGCCGGGTATTGCGCCTCCTCGTATAACGCTTCTGGCCACGCCGGAAATACAGGAAGATGCCGAGCCGTGCCTGCACCCAGCGTATAACAATGCGACAACTGTCCGGCAAAGTATTCTCCAAGGTGGATCTCATGATCCGCCAGAGGGGAGATACGATTAAGTGCCGGGTGCACCGTCGGCAAGTGGTAGGCCTCAAGGTAGTTTTCGACCGCAAGTTTCCAGTTGGCTGGTACTTCCAGGCGAATCGAGGAATGTGACGGGGCGCGCCTCAGCAGCGCAGGGCCCTCAGCGCCCCAGAAAGGCTCCCAACGCTGCTCCAGCGGAGCAATAAATTCCTCAAAAGCAGGTGCGTCACCGGAAAGATTCACGAAAACCAGATCATGCCACTCAACGCTGGACACTTCTAAGAGACCAAAGCTCGAGCGGTCAAAGTCCGGGATATCATTGATACCGACGCCACCAATATTCGGGGTTCGGGCCAGTTTCCCTTCCAGCGTATAGGTCCAGGAGTGATAGGGACATCTCAGCGACTGCTTGACCGTGCCTCGCTCGCTGACAAGGACATGGCCTCGGTGGCGACAGACGTTATGAAATACCCGAAGGGTCTGATCACTGCCGCGAACCATCAGTAGCGGCATTTCCATGAATTCCAGAGGTTGCACGTCTCCAGGGTTTGGCGCATCACTCGCAAATCCGATACACGTCCACATGGGTGCAAAAACACGCTCACGTTCCTCGAGAAATTCCTCGCGACCAGTATAAAAGTGATTCGGTAAGGCTTTCATGGTGCAGTCCAGACAGCCACTATAGTAGGTGAATACTACTCTCCTGCTTATTACCTTTTCAGAGGCCAAAAGAAGTGTGTCGCGTGGGAGTATCTTGAATGTCGCCTGCGGCAAGTTCCCACAACGCCGGTTAACTAATATTATCGATCCTGAATCCAGATCGAGTCTCAGATATTGAGGAGCGTGTGATGACAACCCCAGAATTGAAAACGCAGACGAAGCAGTACTGGCAGGACGGTTTTCTGAACGGCATTAAGGTCGTGAGCCCTGACGAAGCCACAGCCCATCGAGAGCAGCTTGAGGAGGCAGAACGCCAGATAGGGTATGGACTGCATTACCACAACAAGGTACACACGGTTCTTCGATCTCCCTATGAACTCGCCACACACCCAGTGTTGCTCGATCTTGTTGAGGAAATTCTAGGCCCGAACATACTGCTCTATAACGTCACCTACATTATCAAGGAGCCGCAGACCGCCAAATTTGTCAGTTGGCACCAGGATCTCACTTACTGGGGTTTCGACGGTACCGAGGAGGTGTCTGCCTGGCTTGCACTCTCGCCGGCTACCGCCGAAAGCGGATGCATGCAGATGATTCCCGGCAGCCACCGCCAAGGGCTAAAAGAGCAAGTAACGTCGGACGATCCCGACAACGTGCTGCTTCAGTCACAAACCATAGAGGATATCCGCGAGAAAGATGCCGTGCTCTGCCCTTTAAAGCCTGGAGAAGCTTCCTTGCATCACGGCTGGACCATTCATGCCTCGCACCCGAACACCAGTGCCGATCGACGGATCGGTCTCAATATTCAGTACATCACCCCACAGATGCAACAAACCAAAGCCAAAAGCGATTCCGCCATGTTGATCCGCGGACAGGACTGCTTTGGTCATTATGAAACCGACGCCCCGGCGGATGAGTGGCTGCCCGGTGATGCCGGGGAACGGTTGCTCGCGGCAACGCGCAAGTATCACGCCATCACGGGGTCGCCGAACCCCGCCTAATGGCAGGAAACGCACTTAGCGCGTGTCAGTCACCGCTTTGGCGATGAAAGTCGTCCTCAAGCCGTTCGATATCATCTTCGCCAAGATAGGCGCCGGTCTGCACTTCGATGATTTCAAGAGGTTCCTCGAATACATTCGCGAGACGGTGCACCGTACCTATTGGTATATAGGTCGATTGGTCTTTCTCCAGCACAAAGGTGTCGTCTGCAACGGTCACCTCGGCCCTGCCCCGAACCACTATCCAGTGTTCCGCACGGTGCTGATGACGCTGTAACGAAAGTTTCTTGCCCGGGTCTACCGTGATCCTTTTGACCTGAAAGCCTTCGCCCTGATCGACTCCGTCGAAACTGCCCCAGGGCCGGTAGACCTTTCGGTGATGCTGGGTTTTTTCGTGCGCCCGCGACGACAGGGTTGCTACCAGCGCTTTGAGTTTGTCGGTATGGTTCCAGTCAGCCACCAGCAGGGCATCCGGCGTATCCACAATCGCAAGATTGCGTACACCGAGTGTCGCCACCAGCGCGCGCTCTGAGATGACCAAGCTGTCGCTGCTGTCGACATGAAGAACCTCACCGCGGTTCGCATTGTTATCGTCATCCTTGTCGAGCGCAGCCCACAGAGAATTCCAGGAGCCGATATCATTCCAGCCGGCGTCGAGGGGCACCATCATAGAGCCCATCGCCTTCTCCATCACAGCGTAATCAATAGAGTCATCCGGCGCCAAGGCAAAATCAGACTCACCAAGGCGCAGAAAACACTCATCTGTCTTAGCATTATTCACAGCATCGGTACAGTGGCTCAGGATTTTTGGAGCATGTTCAGCGAATGCCTCAAGTAATACCGAGGCCCGAAAAACAAACATTCCACTGTTCCAGAAATACCCACCCTGTTCAAGGTAGGACTGCGCCGTTACGGCATCTGGTTTTTCCACGAACTCAAGAACCGGCGCAGCCATACCCTGTGGGTTTGCCTCTGTTCTGAGATACCCATATCCGGTGTGCGCGCTACGGGGGACGACACCAAAAGTCACAAGATGGTTATCCTCTGCCAACGCTACCGCGCTTTGGAGCGCATTTCGAAATTCCCTCTCTTCGCCAATCAGGTGATCTGCCGGAAAGACTGCCATAACAGCATCGTCATGTGCCGCCTGAACCACTTGAGCAGCTGCAGCCAGTGCGGGCGCAGTACCACGTGCCACAGGCTCCAGCACAATCCGCTCCGGCGGCGCCCCAATTTGATCAAGTTGGCCAGCCACCATGAAACGATGGGCCTCATTGCATAACACCAATGGCGCTTGCGTATAGCCTGCCTCCCGGATTCGAAGCACGGTCTCCTGGATCAACGTATGTTGGCCGGTAAGCGCATGGAACTGCTTGGGATGCATAGCGCGCGACAGGGGCCAAAGGCGCGTGCCGGCACCACCAGAGAGGACTACTGGAATCATGGTACTCATGAGGAAGAATAAGCCTAACAGATGATACGCTCTTGACCTTGGAAAATCATGTTTAATGCCTTTAAATATTTGCCCAAACACTACGGGTTGGCTATTAAGGGCCGAGCTTTGCTTTAAAATCTTCGGGATTCTTTTTAAAACCCTAAACACGATGTCGACACACAATGTCTGAGACCGGCGTATCGGGCCGCCTCCCTACTGACAAGGGTTTCGATGTCCTCGTGATCGGTGGCGGCATCACGGGTGCCTGGACAGCACTCGACTGCACGCTGCGGGGACTTTCTACCATCCTGGTCGAAAAGGCGGACTTCGGTAGTGCTACATCGATGCGTTCGTCACGACTGCTGCACGGGGGAATACGCTATCTCCAGCAATTGGAATTCGCCAAGGTGCGTGAGTCTTCGCGTGAGCGCAGCTTTCTCACGCAGTCAGCCCCCCACCTGGTGGAGCATATCCCTTTTGTCGTGCCAACCTATCGCGGAATCCGACAGGGGGGCGCCTTTCTGTATAGCGGCATGCTGGCATACCGGGCCCTGACACTCGGCACCCATGCAGCACTGACCGATCCGGCAAACCGGGTACCCCGCGACCGGGGCATTAAACGCCAAGCCATAAAAGATCAGGGCCTGATTCATGACGACGCCATTACGGGTGGGCGGATCCTCTATGAGGCCCAGGTGCACAGTTCCGAACGCATGACCCTTAGCGTCATTGAACGCGCATGCGCCAGTGGTGCGATCGCGCTCAATTACGCGGCCATGGAGCGCTACAGGATCACCAATAACAACGTCAGTGGAATCTGGGTCCGTGATCTTGTAAACGATGAAGTCGGCGAGATCCGCTCGCAGATCGTGATTAACGCCGCCGGCCCGTGGTGTGATCACCTGAACCGGAACGCCTCACTGCATCCACTTAATACAGGCTTTGCCCGGGGCGCACATATTGTGACGCGTGCTTTGCTCGATCATTACGCCGTTGCCCTGCCTTCGGCGTTTCAAAGTGATGGGGTTGCAACCCGAGGACATCGCCACGTTTTCGTGATCCCCTGGCGGAACCACTCGCTTATCGGGACCAGTTATATGGAATCCGACCAACCCTCGGACTCCACGGTGGCAACTGAAGCGGAAATGTCCCAACTCATCGACTCTGTGAATGCCGGCCTGCCGCAAGCAAAACTCAGTCGCGGTGACGTGCTGCAGTCTTTTGCCGGCTACTATCCGCTGCAAAGTGCATCCATCAAACAGGGGGTATATCAAGGGACCGGTGAATATCGACTGGTAGATCATGCGCTCACTGACGGCACCGATGGACTGGTGACCGCCCTCGGTGCCAAGTTCACAACTGCACGGCGTCTTGGGGAGATGGCGGCACAACTCGCCGAGAAAAAAATCGGCCGGACCGGCTGCTCCAAGCGTTACCCCACCCGCAGCGTACAGATTCAAGGCGGTAATATTCCTGACCTTGCTGCCTTTCGGAGCAGGATGCTGGGTGAATACGCCAGCTTATGGTCGGAGCCCACCTGCCAGTATCTGATCAGCTGTTACGGATCACGAATTCATGAGATTGCAAAGCTCTGCCGTGAGCAACCAGCACTTAATCGGGTCCTCACGAACAGCCGGGATACGATTGCTGCACAGGTGGTGTTCGCCGCGCAGAGCGAGTCTGTGGTACATCTCACCGATATCCTTTTTCGCCGGACTGACCTTTGCCTTCTGGGAGATCCGGGTGATCCGGTGTTGAATGACTGCGCAGAACTTGCAGCGGCGGCCCTTGGCTGGACCGAAAACCGGCGCCTGACTGAGTTAGAATTGGTGCGCACTGAACTCGCCCGGAGCATCCCGGCTGCGCCAAACGAATGACTCTGGTTTGAAAGTTCTTCACATCGCGCCAACCCCGTTCTTTTCTGACCGCGGCTGCCACATAAGGGTGCTCAGCATTTTGCGGGCGATCGAGACCTGCGGCGGAAAGAATATCCTCTGCACTTATCCCTTGGGCCGAGACCTTCCTGGCCTTGATATACGTCGAATTTCGGCCGTTAGCGGCTATGAGCGCACCGAGGCCGGACCGCAGAAAGGCAAAGTGCTGGCCGATTTCAAACTCATAATCCTGTCGCTCAAGACCGCCTTCAAAGAGCAGCCCGATGTCATTCATGCGCATCTGCATGAGGGAGCGATGATCGGCTGGCTCGTACGGTGGGCGCTTATCTGGCGGCGCATTCCGCTGGTGGCCGATCTGCAGGGAGGACTGGTTGGTGAACTTGCTGATCACGACTTCTTTTTACGGTTCGGATTTCTTGCCAGACCCCTACGCTGGGCATTTGGGCTGGCCGAATCCATTATCCTGGCACTGCCCGCGCACCTTTTCTGCTCATCCGGCAACAGTGAGCGCATCTTCCGAAGGGATTATCGTGTCCGGGCCAGCAGACTCACCCGGCTTGATGATCGAGTCGATCTCTCCGCATACGATCCGGCGCGAATCACGGCGGTGGCATCACCTTTTGCCAGCGATGTCTTTGTTGTGACCTATAGTGGCTCCCTGCTGCCGATCAAGGGCCTTGATGTGCTTCAGGAAGTGATCCTGTCTCTCACTGCAAAACGGCGCGATATCGGCTTTGTGCTGATAGGTTATCCCACAGAAACCATGGCGCAATTCGTTGAGGAACACGGCATCGGCGATCGGGTCACACTGGTAGGGCGAGTCGCCTTTGAGTCGCTCCCAAACTACCTCCTGAGTGCAGATGCCGGCATCGAACCCAAACATTCAGCGTCGGGTGAAGGCAGTGGAAAACTGTTGCACTACATGGCCGCGGGCCTTGCTCTTGCGGCTTTTCCCTCTGAACACAACCGCGCCCTCGCAGGTGACGATGCCCTGGCTCGAGAATCCACGGCAAAGTCCCTCGTGGAACAGATAGAGGGACTGGTAAATGATCCCGCCCGATGTCGTGCAGTGGGTCAACGAAACCGTGAACGAACACAACCCCACTCCCTGCAATCCGGTGGAAAACTGATTGCAGATATATACCGAAACCTCGGTCTTGCGCCGCAGGCCTAACCCACCGCTGTCCCTAAGGAGCTGCACTGATGCGAATTTTGGTCACCGGAGGAACCGGATTTACCGGCAAAGCCTTGGTCAGGCGACTACATGAGGATGGACACGAAGTCATCGCACTCGATTACAAAGAAGGTGTGAAGACCGATGAAATCCGCGACTGGGGCGCAAAAGTGATTATCGGCAGCGTTACCGACCGAGCGGTGGTTGAGGAAGCGATGCAGGGCGTGGATGTCGTCCACCACCTCGCGGCGGCATTCCGTGAACTCGATGTGCCGAGCACCTACTACCATGAGGTGAATATCGGCGGTGCCCGTATCGTTCTCGATGCCGCCATCGCGGCAGGGGTACGACGTGTTATTTACTGCAGTACCTGCGGGGTACACGGCAATGTCCAAAACCCCCCGGCCAATGAAGATGCCCCGATTGCCGCGGCCGACTATTATCAGCAAACCAAGTACGAGGCTGAACCCCTGGTCCACGAGTATCAGCAACAGGGACTGAAAACGGTAATCGTACGGCCTGCCGCGATTTATGGGCCAGGTGATCCCGAGCGTTTCGGAATGATCTTCCGACGCGTTGCCAAGGGCAGTTTTCCTATTTTTGGCTCGGGCAGGGCGTTCTATCATCCGCTTTACATAGACAACTTTGTCGATGCGCTCGAAAGAGTAACCCACGACGGAGTAGGCGATGGCAGGACGTACCTCATCGCCGACCAGGAATACGTCACGATTGAAGATCTTGTACGGCGTGTCGCTATAGCGATGGATCGGAAAGTCCGCACACCCCGCCTGCCTTTTTGGCCGTTATGGCTGGCCGGCCATGCCTTTGAGAAGGCTTGTAAACCGCTCAGAATCACACCCCCCATCTTTCCCCGCCGGGTGGACTGGTACCGCCAGAATCGGGCCTTTGATATCTCCAGGGCGAAAAATGAGATCGGATATGACCCACGTGTCGGACTCGACGAAGGCTTAAGGGCAACAGCCCGATGGTATGAAAGCGAGGGCTACCTCTAAAAGGCGCGTCGACGGCCCTTCACCTGGTCTTTCTTGGCCCGACGTAACATTTAAGGGCAACAACTTGCTGATGTCTTTCAGTTACTGAGATTTTATGGGGCAGATTCTTTGATCGAACTAGCAATTCTTCTGGCGGGCGCTTCGCTCGGCATCATTGTGTTTCAAAGTGCCGTGCTGGCACCGCTGGTGTTTAGTCAG
>JBMUHF010000029.1:0-9630 GCA_050302555.1 Arenicellales bacterium
AAGGCGCAGTTCACGAATAGCCGCTTCGTGGTCATAGCGCGCCGCGTTCAAATTTTCTGCTGCCTCTCTCACACGTGAATCGACCAGGCCACCCTGATAAAAAGGAATGTCTACGGAGAACATCATCCGGGCATTGGTATCATCACCGGCATAGGTGTCTGAATAATTTCCCGATAGTTGTAAACCCACGCTCGGCAGGCGCTGCGCCTTTTGGCGGTCGATCTCTAGGTTTGACAGCGAAATGTTGAGGGACTTTACTTTGAGGTTGGGGTTGTTTTTCAGGGCCTCGGCGACCCAGGTCTCGCTGTCGTCCGGAAGAGGCATACCCAGCGTGACGGAATCGGGCAGAGGCTGCAGATCACCGACCTCTTCCCCAACCAGTGCGATCAGTGTCTGCCGGGAATCTTCAAGGAGATTTTCCGCTTCGATCGTGTCCGCTACGGCTTTTTCAAATCTTGCTCGGGCGTCAAATAAATCGGTCCGCGTACCGAGTCCCACTTCAAGGCGTTCCTGGGCGAGTTCCAACTGGCGGCCGATGGCGCGTTCGTTTCGACGGGAGAGTTCGACGTTGTCCTGGGCTACGAGGACCGAAAAATAGACGTTGACTACGCGATTGACAAGATCCGCTGATGCAACGACGAACTGAAGTTCGGCCTGGTTAACTTGCTGATCCGCCTGGGCGACAGAAATCCGGTTGCTCTTGTTGTAGAGCGACTGCGAGAGCGAAATCGATGCGAGGGTAGCTGTGGTAGCGTCAGAGGTCGCTTCGCTGTGGCTGCCGCTCGCGCTCAATTGTGGCCGGAGGGCTGCTTTCGATCTGGGTACGACCTCAAGGGCTGCCTGGTAGCGATAACTTTGGGCTGCGAAGACCGGATCCTGCGCCCTGGCCATCTGGTACACCGAGAGCAGATCTGTTTTGCGATCCTCCGCATCAGGAGAATTGGCTTCAGAAACGTTGGTCGCAACGATGTCACTGTCTTCGGTTCCGCCAGCCGTTGGAGATGATACGTTTTCCGGTTCCGGCGCTTCCCCGCCCGCCATTACCGTGAGCATCTGGCCCGGGTAAATTAGGGAATCGGTGCTGAGGTTGTTGGCTTCCATCAGGCTGGCGCAGCTGACGTTAAAACCTTCTGCAATTTCGCAGAGCGTATCTCCAGTTTGCACGGTGTAGACGATATCTTCCGTGGCGCCAGCACGGCCCACTCCAAGTGCAATGCTGAGGGATAACAAAAGGGGCAGCGCCCCGCGGAAGTTTGATTTCATCAGAGCTAACTATATTTACAGTTGGAAAATGCGGTTGGTTGAGGCGTTGACCAGCGGTGCAAGACGAGTGTCAAAAAGTGATATCCGCGAAAGTGCACCGCCGCCGCCGCGGTCTACGCGTACGGCCTCCATGGCCGGACCCGAGCCGATGACACCGACCAGCCGACCGCCGGTCACCAGGCTTTGGGTAAAGGCGGCCGGTAGCTCTGGTACCGACGCAGTAAGCAAAATTGCGTCCCAGAAAGCTTCCGGGCCCCACCCTGCCGAGGCGTCGCCCTGCTCCATGGAAAGATTGCTGATACCAACTGCGGCAAGCGCCTCAGCCGCACTACTGATCAGTTCCGGATAAATCTCAACAGTGGTGACGTTCGCTCCAGTATGGGATAGGAGCGCTGTCATATAGCCTGAGCCCGTACCCACCTCAAGGATGTTCTCGCCGGGTTTTGGGGCGAGAGCCTGCAACAGTCGTGCCTCCAGTTTGGGCTCCATCATGACCTGGGCCTGACCGATCGGTATCTCAACGTCAGCGAAAGCGAGATGGCGGTAGTCGGGTGGTACAAAAGTCTCCCGGCCGACAGATTGCAGTGCTGCCAGGACATCGTTGTCGAGCACGCCCCACGGCCTGATTTGCTGCTCAATCATGTTGAAACGGGCGTGTTCGATATTCACACATGTAAACCGCGGTAACGCTGACCTGCAAATCTTAGCACGCGGGTAAGGTCGCCTAAACGCACGGGCTCTACGCGCTGATCAGTTTCCACCGGCCACGCAATGGCCTGACCGCGGGCTCAACTCCAGTGCAGGACGGGGCCCTTTTCGAACTTGCCAAGAGGGGTATCCAGTTCGATGTGTATGGCGAACCGGTAGTCATGGAAGTCGATACCGCACTCCATTTCACTGCCCCAGTCCAATTCCGGGAGGTGAATACGGCGTTTTATGTCGAGGATGTTCTTGGCTTCGCTTAAGGCGAGTTTCATGAAAGTCATTTGACTCGAGAAGAAAAGATGAAGACTGAACTGGGCAACCCGTGTCTCGCCGTTGATGTTGACATCGATTTCCAGCGGACCGGTCAGAAACTTGTGGTAGTGGTTTGCTGCAGCGCTGCTGCTGCATTGCCGCGTTTGGAGTATCCTCGCCGGTTCCCGCTGCCAGAGTGTGAGATGAAGCCAAAATGACGCCGAGCGGTTGGCCGGCGAAGATGGCTTTGCACAATGGCTTTAAGCGCCGGTGACGGTAAAACAAGCCTCTTTATCGTTGTATTAAAGAAATACGGTTGCTAGATGGCGCTCACGATTTATCTGATCATCGACCCGATGTGCAGCTGGTGCTGGGGGTTTCGATCCGTCTGGCATGAATTCCAGAGCGAGCTGCCCGCAACAGTCAGCGTGGCCGATCTCATGGGGGGGCTTGCGCCCGATACGGACCAGCCGATGGATGCAGCTACCCGCGATTATGTTCAGGGGGCCTGGCGCGCCGTTGCGGCGCGAACTGGAGCCAAGTTCAATTTCGCATTCTGGGACGAGTGTTCACCCCGGCGGACTACATATCCCGCCTGCCGGGCGGTGGTGGCAGCGGGTCTGCAGACCCTATCGGCCCGAAAGGCGATGTATGAAGCAGTCCAGAGCGCTTACTTTCTTCTCGCCAAAAACCCCAGCGAGGAAAGCACCCTGATAACGTTGGCCGGAGAGCTTGGCCTGGATGCGCAGCGTTTCGCGCAGGATCTAAGCTCGAGAGTGGTTGATCAACAGTTGGCGGCCGAGTTATACAAGGTCCGAGAGTTCGGTGTTACTGGCTTTCCAAGCCTGATCTGGCACCGGCACCCGCCCGATGCACCTGCTCGTTTTGGACTCCTCGCGGCAGGCTATACGGACCTCGACCGCCTGCGCGCACGCTGGGCAGAGTTGCTGGCTTGATCCATGATCCCGGACACGGGTTCTGATCCGGCCTAAATCAGGCCCAATAACCGGTCTTTATCGGGACATATGATTGACCCATAGGCCCGCGCTCCCCTATACTGCGCGCCCTTTGCTGCAGTATAAAATGGCCAAACAACTCTATGGTCGCGGCCCGAAATCCGATTGAGATCGGCACGATGCCAGAGGCGCCGGGAGCGACTCGGTCGGAGATAACGGTGAATCCCGGAGATGTGCTTCGGTGGGTGGTCGTATTTGCCGGCGTAACCATGGTGTTGACAGCCGCGTTGCTGGCCTTACTGGTTGATGGCCAGGCGCGGTCGAGTCTTCTGGGCGGGGGAATTGCCTTCGTAGCAAACGGGTACTCGGTCTGGCGGGTTTTCTCTGCGCCAGCTGATATCTCGGGAGAGGTTACGCTGTTCAATTTGTACCGGGCAGAATTTGGCAAACTGGTTATTATCGTCGCGCTCTGTGCAACGGCTTTCGCCCTGGTGGACCAACTCGCCGTCGGGGGTTTTCTGGCGGGATTGCTAGCAACGCTGCTCGCGGCGACAATCGGGGCGATCTTTGCCCAACGGAACGATGTTGGTGAGCAACCGGTAGGATAAATACTGAGAACCGTTTTGAGATGGCATCAAGCGAAGCACTGACAACAACGGGCTACATCAAGCACCACCTGCAGAACCTGACCTTCGGTCAGCACGCCGACGGTACGTGGGGCATCGCGCATAGCGCAGCGGAAGCCAAAGCCATGGGTTTCTGGGCAATCCATCTGGATACGATGTTCTGGTCGATGCTGCTTGGTGCGCTTTTCATATGGGTATTCCGACGGGCTGCTGCGCGCGCCAGCGTCGGTACACCGAGCGGCCTGCTTAATTTTGTCGAGTGGGTGGTGGAATTTGTTGACGACAACGTCCGAAGTTCATTCTCCCACAAGAATGATCTGGTCGCTCCGCTCGCCCTAACGCTGTTTGTCTGGGTGCTGTTGATGAACATGATGGATCTGGTTCCGGTCGACTGGCTGCCCGAAATCGCTAAACTGATGGGCATTGAATATATGAAGGTCGTGCCGACAACCGACCCCAACGCGACTTTTGGTATGGCACTCGGCGTATTCGTGCTGACACTCTTTTACAGCATCAAAGTGAAAGGCATCGGGGGATTCGCGGCAGAGCTTACGATGCAGCCCTTTCAGGCGAAGAACCCAATTCTGAAGGTTCTTTTCCTGCCCGCGAACTTCTTTCTTGAATTCGTCAGCCTGATTTCCAAACCGGTTTCGCTGTCGCTGCGTCTCTTTGGTAATCTCTTTGCCGGGGAAATGATTTTTATCCTGATCGCCCTGCTATTTTCAGGCGGTGCGGTGCTGGCTGTTGCTGGCGGTGTACTGCAATGGGCGTGGGCGGTGTTTCATATCCTGATCGTGCTGTTGCAGGCGTTTATTTTCATGACCCTGACGATCGTTTATCTGGAGATGGCGCACAGCCACCACTAACTGTTTTTCGAATCCCGATCTGACTTAACCTGACAAACTTCCAACAGGAGAATCTCATGGAAACAGCTCTACTCTACGTTGCAGGCGCGGTACTGCTTGGCCTTGCTGGCGTTGGCGTTGGCGTAGGCGTGGGTGTGCTCGGTGCACGCTTTCTGGAGGGTATTGCCCGCCAGCCGGAACTGCTGCCGATGCTTCGCACCCAGTTCTTCATCGTAATGGGCCTGGTAGACGCCATTCCGATTATTGGTGTCGCTATCGCGCTCTACATCATGTTTGCTGTCGTTGGCGGCTAAACGCGAAACAGATTAGGTAACGGCTATGAACATCAATCTGACGCTGATTGGCCAGAGTGTGGCGTTTGTCGTTTTCGTCTGGTTTTGCATGAAGCTCGTCTGGCCCCCGATTGTTACGGCCTTGAATGATCGCAAGACCAAGATCGCCGACGGACTCGCGGCTGCCGAAGAAGGCCAGCAGGCAAAAGCCAAAGCGCAAGAGCATGCGCAGCAGGTGACCGGCGAAGCCAAAGAACAGGCGCAGGAAATCATCCGCCGGGCGGAAAAGCGCGAAGCCGAAATGGTCGAAGAGGCCAAGGGTAATGCGCGTACCGAGGGCGACAGGATCCTGAACGCGGCCCGCGGTGAGATTGACAAGGAAGCGAATATGGCACGCGAGGCATTGCGAACCCAGGTCGCAGCACTGGCGGTGACCGGTGCTTCCAAGATCTTGTCCCGTGAAGTTGATGCTGATGCTCACGCCAAGATGCTCGACGAATTGATCACCGAACTGTAACGCTGCGCAATCATGTCAGAACACGCCAGTATTGCTCGTCCCTACGCCCAGGCGGTATTTGAGACGGCTCGGGAGAGTGGCAACTTTGCGGCATGGTCCGGTGCGCTGAGTGCTCTGGCAGAAGTTGCCCAGGAGCCGCAGGTCAACAGCCTCTTCGCCCATCCTCGCGTCGCTCGCGATGCGCTGGCTGGTGTTCTCATAGAACTTTGCGGTGACCGTCTTGATGAGGCAGGACAAAACCTGGTGCGGTTGCTGGCGCGCAACCGACGGTTGGGGGCGCTTGAAGCCATCTCGCAGCAGTACGAACTACTGCGTGCGGAGGCAGAGCGCACCATTCAGGCGCAGGTAGAGAGCGCCCTGCCCGTCTCCGATGACCACCAGCGGCGTATCGCTGAGGCGCTTGAGAAGAGATTGGGCCGGCGGGTTGAGCTCAGTGTGAGTACAGATGCTTCGTTGATCGGGGGTGCGGTGATCCGTGCCGGCGATCTTGTTATTGACGGGTCTGTCAAGGCCCGGCTCGAAAAGTTGGCAGCTGCGGTGAGCGGCTGATTCAGGCCAAAACAGCTGCAAGAGGAATTAAAGAATGTCTATGCAACTGAACCCCTCCGAAATCAGTGAACTGATCAAGGAAAGGATTAAGGATTTTGACGCCGGTGCTGAGGCACGCACGGAAGGGACTGTCGTCAGTTTGACTGACGGCATCTGCCGGATTCACGGACTCGCCGATGCGATGCAAGGTGAGATGCTGGAGTTTCCCAACGACACCTTTGGGTTGGCACTGAACCTGGAACAGGACTCGGTCGGCGCGGTGATACTTGGAGATTACGAGCATATCGTGGAAGGGGACACGGTCAAGTGTACCGGTCGCATCCTTGAGGTCCCCATCGGCCCGGGCCTGCTAGGCCGGGTTGTGGATTCACTGGGTGAAGCGATAGACGGAAAAGGCCCGATCGAAATTGCGGGCACGGCTCCTATCGAAAGCATCGCACCCGGCGTGATCACGCGTAAGTCGGTATCGCAGCCAGTGCAGACAGGGCTCAAGTCCATTGACTCTATGGTGCCGATCGGCCGGGGACAGCGTGAGCTCATCATCGGTGACCGCCAGACCGGCAAGACCGCCGTCGCGATCGATACCATCATCAACCAGAAAGGCACCGGTATCAAATGCGTCTATGTGGCGATCGGGCAAAAAGCCTCCTCGGTGGCCAACGTTGTGAGCAAGCTTGAAGAACACGGGGCGATGGACCATACGATCGTCGTGTCGGCATCGGCTGCAGATTCGGCGGCGATGCAGTACATCGCACCTTATGCCGGATGTGCAATGGGTGAATACTTCCGCGACCGTGGCGAAGACGCGCTCATTATTTACGACGATCTGACCAAGCAGGCCTGGGCCTATCGTCAGGTCAGTTTGTTGCTGCGACGCCCACCGGGCCGCGAAGCCTATCCAGGTGACGTTTTCTACCTGCACTCGCGCCTTCTGGAGCGAGCCGCCCGGATTAATGAAGATGAAGTCGAAAAACGGACCAACGGTGAAGTCAAGGGAAAGACCGGTTCGCTAACGGCGCTGCCAATAATCGAAACGCAGGCCGGTGACGTTTCTGCCTTCGTGCCGACCAACGTGATCTCGATTACTGATGGCCAGATCTTTTTGGAGACCGACCTGTTTAATGCTGGTATTCGGCCCGCCATCAACGCAGGCCTTTCGGTGTCGCGTGTGGGTGGAGCCGCGCAGTGTCCACTGATTAAAAAACTGGGTGGCGGTATTCGGCTGGCGCTTGCGCAGTACCGCGAGCTGGCCGCGTTCTCTCAGTTTGCTTCGGATCTTGATGAAGCCACGCGCAAACAGCTCGAACGCGGAGAGCGGGCGACCGAACTGATGAAGCAAAAGCAGTACTCCACGATGTCGGTTGCCGAGATGGCGGTAAGTCTCTTCGCTGTCAACGAAGGATATCTTGATGACGTCGATACTATTAAGGTCGTGGAATTTGAGCAGGCGATGCAGAGCCATATGAAGAGCCAGCATGATGGCTTCATGGAGGAGATGAATCGTGACCAGGCGTACACTGATGAGGTCGCCAGCAAATTGCATGATGCGCTGAAGGACTTCAAAGCCAACGGCAGTTGGTAAGGACCAGCACGGGCAGAGACCATGGCAGGCGCCAAGGAAATCCGAACCAAGATCAAGAGTATCCAGAATACTCAAAAGATCACTAAGGCGATGGAAATGGTCGCGGCGAGCAAAATGCGCCGTGCGCAGGAGCGAATGAACCAGGCGCGGCCGTATGCAACGAAAATGGCCACTGTGATGGCTCACCTTGCCCAGGCGAATCTAGAGTACAAGCATAGTTACACCGAAACTCGCGATCCGAAACGGGTCGGGTTTATCGTGGTTTCCAGTGATCGGGGCCTGTGCGGCGGGCTCAATATCAATCTCTTCAGACAGGTGCTCCAAAGCATGTCTGAGTGGCGCGATAAGGGTGTCGAGATTGATGTCACCGTGATTGGCCGTAAGGGACTGGGTTTTTTCAAGCGCGTAGGTGTAAACATTGTCTCAGAAGCCACACAGTTGGGAGACAAGCCGCAATTGGCCGATCTCATAGGCGCCATGAAAGTCATGATGGATGCCTTCAGTGAGGGGAACATTGATCGGTTGTTTCTTGCGCACAATGGATTTGTAACCACCATGACCCAGCAGCCATGCGTTGACCAGTTGTTGCCAGTTTCAGCACCTGAGTCGGATGAGCGCCTGGAACAGCACTGGGACTACTTGTACGAACCCGACGCGCACGATGTCGTGGATGCTCTGATGATGCGCTATGTAGAGTCGCTCATCTACCGCGGCGTGGTGGAAAATATTTCCTGCGAGATGGCCGCCCGAATGGTGGCCATGAAGTCCGCATCGGACAATGCGGGTAATCTGATTGATGAATTGCAGTTGGTCTATAACAAGGCTCGGCAGGCTGCAATCACCCAGGAGATTTCTGAAATCGTCGGCGGCGCCGCAGCGGTTTAGCGGTTCGTGCATCAACGGAAGAGATAAGGAACTTTTACGAGGAAAACGCTATGAGTACCGGCAATATTGTTGAAATCATCGGCGCTGTGGTCGACGTCGAGTTCCCGCGGGGCGCAGTGCCCCACGTCTACGACGCCCTCACGGTCAGCGAAAGCGGTCTGACCCTTGAAGTCCAGCAGCAGCTCGGTGACGGGGTCGTCCGCAGTATCGCCATGGGGTCAAGCGACGGCCTCAAGCGTGGTCTCGAGGTCAGTAACACGGGTGCACCGATTACCGTGCCGGTGGGCGAGAAAACTCTCGGACGAATCATGGATGTTCTGGGGAACCCGGTAGACGAAGCTGGGCCTGTGGGAGCGGAAGACTCCCTGCCGATTCATCGCAAGGCGCCTGGCTATGCGGATCAGTCACCGACAGTCGACATCCTGGAAACTGGCATCAAGGTCATCGATCTCATCATGCCGATCTCCAAGGGCGGCAAGATCGGCCTCTTTGGCGGTGCAGGTGTTGGCAAGACCGTGACCATCATGGAACTCATCAACAACATTGCGAAAGAGCATTCGGGTTTGTCGGTCTTTGCAGGGGTGGGTGAGCGTACCCGTGAAGGGAACGACTTTTTTCATGAAATGAAAGAGTCCGGGGTACTGAATAAAGTGGCGATGGTTTTCGGCCAGATGAATGAGCCTCCCGGTAACCGGCTTCGGGTAGCGCTCACGGGGCTGACCATGGCGGAACACTTCCGTGATGAAAGCCGTGACGTTCTACTTTTTGTCGACAACATCTATCGCTATACGCTGGCCGGCACCGAGGTCTCCGCACTGCTGGGGCGCATGCCTTCAGCGGTGGGTTACCAGCCTACGCTGGCGGCGGAAATGGGGGTACTTCAGGAACGGATTACCTCCACCCGTACTGGCTCGATCACTTCATTTCAGGCGGTTTACGTCCCCGCGGACGATCTGACCGACCCGTCCCCGGCAACGACCTTCGCGCACCTTGATGCAACACTAGTGCTTTCACGTCAGGTTGCTGAACTGGGCATCTATCCCGCCGTGGATCCGCTGGATTCCACAAGCCGGCAACTCGATCCGCTGGTCGTTGGCCAGGAACACTATGATACCGCCCGCGCGGTGCAGGGTACGCTGCAGCGCTACAAGGAACTG
>JBMUHF010000030.1:0-3389 GCA_050302555.1 Arenicellales bacterium
TTCAGGTAACTGTGAAACCGTAGGTCCGTATGTTTGCGGTTTGCAAGCAAAACGCAGCCAACCTCAATCACACGGTGGCCGTCTGCTGCATTCAGGCCTGTGGTTTCCGTGTCCAATACAATCAAATCCACTATTTAATCCCAGCCATTCAAGGTTGTTGCGCCAACATGAGGTCAATCGCCCGATTCGCAAGGGCATCCGCTTTTTCATTCTGCGGATGCCCGCTGTGGCCCCGCACCCAGTGCCACTCCACTGACCTGCGACTTGCCGCAAGGTCTAACTGTTGCCAAAGATCCTGATTCTTCACAGGCTTTCGCCCGGCGGTTTTCCAGCCGTTAGCTTTCCACTTCCCAATCCATTGCGTTACCCCATTTCGTACGTATTGAGAGTCGGTGTAAACGGATACGGCGTGCTCCGGGTCGATCGCCTCCAGACCACGGATAGCTGCGGCAAGTTCCATGCGATTATTCGTCGTGTGGCGTTCAGAGCCCAATAGTTCCGTCTCAACCGTATCTTCGACAATTAGGACACCCCAACCGCCTGGACCCGGGTTCCCGCGGCAAGCGCCATCAGTGAAAAGGTTCAGCGTCTTTTTGATAGAGCACTCCTTCCTTAGAGCTGCACTTTTCGATTCGCCACTTGCCTTGGCAGCGCGGAGGCGAAAGGTTTCGGTCTGCTTTGCCGTGAAGCACGCACCGGTTCAAGGAGCGTCGACTGAGCAAACGCCCTCTTTTTGACCACCAGAACAAAGGCGCCCGACAACATGGGCCACCACCGATCACCTGCTGCCTCGAGAAACGAGATCCGATTCAACAGGGCCACGCTCCTGATGGGAGGGCGATAAAACATCGATCGCGCGGCCACCAGATCCAGGCCCAGTAATCGGGTCCAATCCTGAATCTGATCTAGCGATAGGAACTTCCCGGCCCACGGCCCCCGCCGCGGGCGGAACGACACTGCCCGCCGGAGCCCCCACAACCCCCAGCGATTGAATCCACAGACCACAAGACACCCCTCGGGAGCCAGCACACCATTCGCTTCTCTCAGTACGGTGTGTGGATCGGCAGAAAATTCGAGCGTAAACGGGAGCACGAGAAGATCTATTGACCGGGCGCCAAATGGTAACTGTTCTGCCAAGCACCCGACCTGGCGACGACCTGCTTCATCGTGAAATGGATCCTGCGGGGCGAGGCCAAAACAGGCATGCTCCGCGTTTTGCAAAAAGCCGTCCCTGCAGGGTCCGACTTGAAATCCTGTCCGATAATAACCGGGCGGAACCAGTTGTGAAACCCACTTGCGTGCCTCACTACTGACTTCAGCTCCTAGGGTGGTCTGAAACCAGTCCACGAGATCGTTAGGTTGTTCTACCTTCTGGTCCGCCGATCGCATCAGGGCTTGGGGTCTAGAATCCCCCTTTTTTCCAAGAAACATCATGCGGCTGTACACCTTGTCCTGTCAGGCTGACTTCCGCGGTAGATTTTACCCGGTCAGCTCGTCCGACGGGCAACGATTGCAGCAGTGAGTTCTCAAATTTGCATCGTGTAGACCAGTGCGTCTTCTCTTCGTGGCGCTCCGTAGTAATTTGGCCTTTTACCCAGAAATTCAAAACCGGCCCTTTGGTAGATAACCTGCGCTCTAAGGTTACTGGGCCGAACCTCGAGAAAAATGCGTTCGGCACCTTTTTCCTTTACAACCCCAATGATCTTTCGCAATAACCGCCCACCGAATCCAAAGCCCTGCTTGCTGGGCGTCACCGCAAGGTTAAGCAAATGAGCCTCACCAGCGCCGAGAGAAGCAATCGCAAAACCGGCGATCCCATCCGCCCGCAACACCCAGCATTCATAGTCAGCCTGGAAGCAGTCAAGAAAGATGCTGGGGCTCCAGGGTCCGGGGGAAACCGCCTGTTCCAGTTCGGCAACCTCAGTCACGTCATCAATTAACATCCGGTGGAGATCACCCGCACACTTCTCGCTGTCCATACGCTCGGATCAATCCAGAATAGAATTCGCCAGGGTCAAATCCTCCCAACTCTTCCGTTTCGCCGAAGGAGAACGCAACAGATACGCCGGGTGATAAGTAACGACAAGAGGAAGTTCGTTTACTTGGTATTTGTGGCAGCGTCCGCGAAGCTCGGCGAGACTCTGATCGGTCTCCAGGAGTGCCTGTGCGGCAAAGCGGCCCATCGCCACAATAATCTCGGGCTGGACCCAAGAAATTTGCTGGTGCAGAAAAGGGCTACACTCTCGGACTTCCCGCCCTAAGGGATCACGATTGCTTGGAGGGCGGCACTTGAGAACATTGGCGATGTAGATATCTTCGCGGGATAGTCCGATACTGAAGAGCATCGCACTCAACAAAATTCCCGCCCTGCCCACAAACGGCAGTCCTTTCTTATCTTCCTCTGCGCCTGGCGCCTCGCCGACAAAAAGCCAACGCGCTCGAGCACTCCCCGCGCCGAAGACGGTCTGATTCCGCGTGCGGCAAAGATCGCATCGCTCGCACTCCGCGATATCGTCAGCAAGCGCAGACAGTGCGCTGGGGGCATCTTGACTCTCTTTTGTCTCGGCGGTGACTTCAGCACCGGAACTACCGGCTTGATTGACCCGAGGCGGTGAAATATAACGCCATTGGACCAAGCCCATTTCGCGAAGGTAGGGAGCGCGGTGTCCCGTCATCGTTGATCAGACCGTCTCACCGCTTTGTGGATTGAATCGGTGGGGCGCCCCCTGCAACTTATTCAGGCCGTTGATATAGGCCTTCACCGACGCCACCACGATGTCAGTATCCGCGCCCTGGCCGTTCACGATTCGTCCCGCCTCCTGGAGTCGGACGCTGACTTCCCCTTGGGAATCTGAGCCCTCTGTGATGGCATTCACCGAGTACAGCATCAGCGTCCGGGTTCCGGGCACGACTTCTTCGACTGCTTTGAACACTGCGTCGACGAGGCCATCGCCAGTCGCACTGCTAGATAGGGGTTGCCCATCAAGTTCAAGCGACAGTTCGGCCACTGGAACGCTTCCCGTTTCCGCCATGGTCTTTAGACCGATGAATCGGACAAGATCGTTTTCTTCCTTTGAAGCGTCTTCGCCGACAAGCACTTGAAGATCGTCGTCGAAGATTTCATGTTTCTTGTCCGCGAGCTCCTTGAATCGACCAAATGCAACGTTAAGTTCGGCATCGTTACCGAATTCAATCCCTAGACTGGACATCCGCTCGCGGAACGCGGTCCGGCCGGAATGTTTCCCCAGAACAATCTGGTTGGCGGACCAACCGACATCTTCGGCACGCATGATCTCATAAGTATCGCGCTGTTTAAGGACGCCATCTTGGTGAATCCCGGCCTCGTGGGCGAAAGCATTGGCGCCGACGATCGCCTTGTTCGGTTGGAC
>JBMUHF010000031.1:0-5986 GCA_050302555.1 Arenicellales bacterium
GACCCGGAACTGCACGACAGCTTAGCGACAGGGGGATTAGGGTCAGTGCAGTACCAAAGGGAAAGTATGACAGCGAGATGCTCCTCGCCTTGCCGGATCTTGAAGCAGTGGCGGGGCGTTCCGTGTTGATTGTTCGAGGGACGGCAGGAAGAGAGTTGCTGGCTGAAGAGTTAAGCCACCGGCGTGCCCGGGTTTTTCATCTCCCCTGTTATCGAAGAACTCCCATGGATCAGCCGGATCCCGACATACTGAGTCGTTGGAGCGAAAAGGGCTTTGATGCCCTTATTCTGACCAGCGTCAGCGCCGCGGATCACTTGTGGTCGCTACTGGCCCACAAAGTCACCCTATTGCTAGAGAATATGACTATCGTGGTATCCAGTGAGCGCATCGCCAGGCATTGCAAATCCCTAGGTTTTGCGGGGAGCGTTGTTGTGGCGGACAATGCGGGGATGCCCGCTCTCGTAAAGGCCTTACAACGAAGCCGCTGAGTCGATTGCCCCGCAGCAACCCACACGTGAGGCGCAGACGTGACAACCGATAGAGATCCTTTGAAGACACCCTCCACGCAGCACCCTGAAACGGAATCAGCCGTGTCTGAATCAGAAAGAGGCGCACAGACGGGAATCTCTTCCCCGATAGCCTCGATGCCCGAAAAAAGCTCTGGCAAAGCGGGGTGGGTTGCCTTACTGGCCCTGATGCTGGCTATCCTCGGTACCGGTATCAGTATTTACACCTGGTACGTTACGCAGGTAGCCGGGCAGTTAGAGGCGGGCCGTGAACTGGGCCGTCTTGACGGAATGAGCCGTGAACTCGATCGGCTTGTAGAAGATCAATCCACCCTTCAGGCAAAGATTGATACCGTGCTGGATCAGAGTCTGGAGGACAGACGGGAAGTCCTTGAAAGGATGGATGAGGCCCAGGCCGCGTTGAATGCGAGGCTTAAGTCCCTGGCTGACGAGCAGGCCGGTGCATTCGCTCAGCAGGAAGATGAGATTTCATCGCTTGCCGGGGTGGTTGCGGCGACGCGCTCACAAATCGGGTCCGTTCACGAGGACTGGTTGCTGCGAGAGGTTGCGCATCTACTGGTACTCGCCAATCAGCGGCTGACTCTTCTGGGGGATGTCGAACTGGCAAAGCGGGCGCTCACGCTCGTCGATGACAGGCTGCGCGCATTCGCAGACCCTGGGATTCTGGAGGTGCGTAGAGCGTTGTCGCAAGAACTCAGCGCACTTAACCAGGTGAATTCGACGGATGTTTCTGGTATTGCGCTTGATCTTGGGTCGCTAGTGCAGACGGTGTCGGCCCTACCGCTGAAGGGAGATGACGAACGCCCGGACTGGACCACGGCGGGTGACAACGAAGGCAGTGCAAACAATACCGCCCCAGCTTCGTCAACAGAAACTCAGGAGCCCGGTTTGTTCGATGCGCTGATCGGGCGTATATCACAGGATCTCGAAGGTCTCGTGCGGGTTCGCCGGGTTGATGAAACCCAGTCACCCAAGCTCGATAACAGCGAACGTTTTCTCGCGTATGAAAATCTTCGCCTGCATCTGCTGGTTGCCCAATTGGCGTTGCTTCGTACTGATCAGCTGCTTTTTCAGAAAAGTCTTGCCGAGGCCCAGTCCTGGCTCACCGGATATTTTGCGTCATCCCCTGCGGCACAGCGTTTTGAAGACCAGCTGTCAGAGATGATGCAGATTCAGGTGGAACAGAACCTTCCCGATATATCCGGGTCTTTGATCTTGTTGCGCAGCGAGATTGACAGAAGGAACCAGGCTGAGTGACAGCTATCGTACTGGTACTGGTGGCGCTCGCTGCAGCACTGACACTGGGTCTGCTGGCGCAGGAGGATCCGGGGTATGTTCTTATCTCCCGGTGGCCTTATGAGGTTGAAGTATCTCTGGCACTCTTTCTTGCCGGATTAGTCTTAGTACTGACCGTTCTTTATATCCTGATCAGAATCCTGTTCCGGGTTTTCCGGGCACCACGCGATCTTCATCACTGGCAGGCTCGCCGTCGGCATGATCAGGCTGATCGGGCAACCTTGATCGGTTATGCACGCCTAATCGAAGGTGAGTGGGAAGAGGCCGAACTCGCGCTTAACGAGGGTCTCGGTCGGGGTAGTACGCCTCTGTTGCAGTATCTGGGCGCAGCCTATGCGGCTCAGCAGCGGGGGGATTTCGAGGCACGTGACCGATATCTTTCTGTGGCCCGGGAGGAGGATCCGGAGCATCTTGAAGCGATTGAAATCACCCGTGCCCGACTGCTAGAGCGAGCCGGGCAGATTGATGAAGCCAGGGGTGTCCTGGAGCATCTTCATGAGCAGGGTGTGCGCCATCGCGCGGTTCAAAGAATGTTGTTGGGGCTGATACGTACACAGCAGGATTGGCCAGCCCTAGAAAGTTTGCTTAAGCGGGACCGCGACCTTCGAGCACTGCCTCGAGCAGAGCTTGATACGTTGCGCCAAGAGATGCAGGCTGAGCTTTTGTCGCAGGAGGGTGATCCAGTGGCTGCCTGGACGAAATTGACCCGGCGCCAGCGAAAGGATCCCGTGCTGCAGGCGGCGCACGCCCGGGCTCTGATTAATTCGGGAGACGGTGATGCTGCCGAACACTTTCTGCGTAAGCACATAGTGCGCCAATGGGATTCAGGACTGGTCAGGCTTTACGGCCATGCGCGTTCGCCGAAGGGCGAGGAGCAGTTAGGTCGGGCAGAACAATGGGCGCAAAATCATAACGATGACCCCGATCTGTTGATGACTTTGGCACGGTTATGTCTTGCGAACAAGGACCGCAAGAAGGCCCGGGATTATCTTCTCAAGGCAGCCCGACTCGGGGATTCGCGCGAGGACTATCTGGAACTCGGGTTATTGCTAGAGTCGATGGGCGAGTCGGATAAAGCGCTACAGTGTTATCGCCGCGGATTGCAGTCGCCGGCGTCAAAAGACTCACTGCGACTGGCAAGGGAGTCATCAACTACCGAGGGGGAGCTGATACCGCTGATTGATCCTGAAAAAGGAACTTAAGCGTAAAAGGATACTCCCAGTGCCTGCTTGGGGCCGGTTCTTCAATTGCTGTCAGTGGTAAATTCGAAGGAATCGAAGAACAAGCACTCTGGCGGCAGTCCATGCGCTGCAAATGTGTCTTTCAAAGCCTCGATCATCGGCGGTGGCCCACTGGCGTAGACCTCAAACCCGTCGAGTTCAGGATACTCACGCAATACCGCCTCGTGCACAAAACCGGTTTCACCTTCCCATCGATCTGTGGCCTTGGGTTCGGACAATACCGGGGTATAACCGAGATTAGGGTGTACACCCAACCAGCGCCTGATTTCATTGTCGAGATATAAATCCTCGGCTGAACGCGCGCCCCAGAAAAGATGAAAACTCCGATCTGGATGCTTAGCGAGCGCGTCATCGAGTATCGCTTTTAAGGGCGCAAGGCCAGTACCCCCTCCCACCATAATGGCCGGCCGGGATTCGCCCTCTCTTAGGAAAAAAGTGCCGAGCGGCCCCTGAAAGCGCAGCAGATCGCGGGCTTTCAGGGTCGTGAAGACCTGCCCGGTGAAATGCCCATCGGGGACAAGTCTTACGTGCAATTGCAGATCTTCGCCATCGGTTGCCGCATTAGCCATCGAAAAACTTCGGCGCCTGCCGTCGCGCAGGAGGATGTCGATATATTGGCCGGGCAGATATTCAAATTGTTGGTTTTGTGGCAGCTTCAGTTGTAAAAGCATGACATCGTCACTAGCTTTTTCGAGGCTCACGACCCGGCAGGGTAAGGTACGGATCGTCATCGCTGTTCCCGGCGGCAGTTCATTGGCCTCGATAACAATGTCACCCTGAGGCCGGGCCTGGCAGAGCAGAATATTACCGGCGGCCTGTTCGTTGTCTGAAAGGGCGCTTGCGGTATATTCGCCGGGATCGACTTCGCCCGAAATCAGGCGCGCCTTGCAACTGCCACAGGAACCGCTTCGGCAGCTGTAATTGAAAACTCGACTCTGGCGTGTCGCGGCCTCCAGGACAGTCTCGGTGTCTTCGACTGAGAACGAATTGCCGGTCTTCTGATTGGTTACCTGAAAGGCCATAATCGGTTTCGGGATGGAATTTACAGTCAAACAATATTTTCGCATGTCACGATGTCGGAGTGTGACAGCAGTGGCGTAGATCGTGAGTGGAGTATCGGATTGAGAACAGTTTGTAGGACATCACAGCGGATCTCAGTGGATCATTTGAGATCGGGGGGATCGCTTGCCGGAACTGCCTGAAGTGGAAACTACGGTTCGGGGTGTCCGCCCAGTAGTAGTGGGTCGGAAGATTCATAGGGTCGTGGTCCGTGAGCGTCGAATGCGTTGGCCAGTGTCACGCGGCCTCAACCGCACCCTGAATGGATACCACGTTGCTTCTGTCAGCCGGCGGGCCAAGTACATTCTGCTGAACTTCAGTCACGGAACCTTGATGATTCACCTGGGAATGTCGGGCCGGCTTCGAGTCGTTCCGGCCGACACGTCACACGTGAAGCATGATCACGTCGACTTTGTCCTTGATTCAGGAAAAGTACTTCGTTTTCATGACCCGCGCCGTTTCGGCAGTGTCCTCTGGGTTGGGGAGGATGTTGCCAACAGTAAACTGCTTAAGAATCTTGGCCCCGAGCCTTTCGATGAGACGTTAAAAGGGGCAGCGCTTTACCGCGTTTCCCGGGGTCGAAAAACCAGCATTAAGCAGTTCATTATGGACGGTAGAGTTATCGTTGGCGTGGGCAATATCTACGCTAGCGAAGCACTTTTTCGCGCAAAAATTCGCCCAGGCCGTGCGGCGGGTCGGGTGACGCTGTCGCGGTTTGAGCAGCTACTCGACGCAATCAGGCAAGTGCTGTCAGAGGCAATCAAGGCGGGGGGAACTACACTTCGGGATTATTCCCGAGTTACCGGTGAGCCGGGCTATTTTGAACAGTCGCTGGATGTGTATGAGCGCGCAGGCCGGCCTTGTGTAAACTGTGCGACTGCGATTCGGCGGAAGGTGATCGGCCAGCGGGCTTCGTACTATTGCCCGCGTTGCCAAATTTAAGACCGAGCACTCGTTGAATTTCGAGGCACACAATCAGGCTAGTGAGATAAATATGGAACTCGATCTAGATTTCGTGCGGGCACAGTTTCCGGCTTTTGCCGCTGAAGAGACCCGCGACTGGGCTTTTTTTGAAAACGCCGGCGGCTCTTACGTGCCGGCTACGGTATCGGGCCGTCTACAACGTTTCTTTGTTGACCATAAGGTGCAGCCTTACGGTGCTTTCGCTCTGTCTAAGCAGGCGGGCGAGGAAATGGATGAGTCTTATGCGGCGATTGCATCGCTTATCAATGCGGCAGAGGATGAGATCACCATTGGGCCGTCGACCACATTGAATTTCTACATTCTTGCCCAGAGTCTCAGACACCTGTTACGCGTCGGCGATGAGATCGTGGTGACTAATCAGGATCACGAAGCGAACATCGGGTGCTGGCGGCGTTTGTCGGAACACGGAATCGTGATTCGAGAATGGCGGGTGGGCAAGGCTGATGGCGAACTGGACCTGAATGATCTCGACGCGCTGATCACGGACAAGACACGGATCGTCTGCGCAACCCTGTGTTCCAACATCGTTGGTACCCATAACGATATGGCAGAGATTGTCGAGATGGCTCATCGTGTCGGCGCGTTGGTGGTGGCGGACGGGGTGTCCTATGCGCCTCACGTTATTCCGGATGTAAAGACGCTTGGCGTGGATTTTTATGCCTACAGCACCTACAAGACCTTCGGCACACATCAGGGCGTACTCTGGGGCTCTAGTGAGGCGCTGAAAAAAACTGAGGGACAGGGCCACTTTTTTAATGAAGAGAAGTCCCGGTATCGGCTCAATCCCACCGGGCCCCAGCATGCCCAGATTGCTGCTCTTGCCGGAATTACTGAATATTTCGATCAGCTTCATCAACACCATTTCGGCGAGTCAGAATT
>JBMUHF010000032.1:0-3500 GCA_050302555.1 Arenicellales bacterium
CTGTCCAACCATGTTCAGAATGGTCTCGTCGCGGGCAAATTCCAGAAAATCTAGCTCCAGCGGGAGGAGTGCCGGGCAGTAATCCGAAAACGCCGGGTAGCGCTCGATAAACCGGCTGTGCGCCGCGCGAATTCTGATCAAGGTGGTCTCGCTCAGCCGGTAATCCGGTATCACGAAACCAGCCTCGTGGTACTTCGCCAGTTGCGCGTCGGTAAGGAAAGAAGCGTCCAAGAGCGTATTGGGACGAGGCGGCTTTAGCGACAGCCGGCGCTACAACAGGTCCATCGTCAGCAGCCGGCCACAACCCATGATCGGTGCCGTATAGCCTGCAGTGCGCACGGCTTCCCAGAAGAGTGCCTGATTGGCGCAAACCACAGGCTTATTCAACATCCGTTCTATCTCGTCGACCACGTCCACGGCACGGATGGCCGTACAGGAGATAAAAAGCGCGTCGGCGTCCTCCCGATCTGCCTCCTTTGCTGCGCTGATGATGGCCTCGGGCGGAATACGCGCCATATCATTGTCATCCGCGAAATGGAAACTTGTTGTCGCGCTGACGCGCGGCCCGTGCTCTTCGATGTAACCCACCAAAGACTCGTTGACGTCATCGGTGTAGGGCGTCAGCACCGCAATCTGCTCGGCATTGAACTGCCTGAGGGCTCTCAATCCAGCGGTAATCGGCGTAATAACCGGTATCCCCGGCCGAACGGTGTGAATACTGTCAGCAACCGTGTCGTATCCCATGGCCGTGGTACCCGAAGTGCAACAATAGACCATCACATCGAGCCGACCGTCCGGAATAATCAGCGAAGCGGCATCCGCGAGTCGCGGGCCCATCGTCCTTAAGTTCTCAACCGTGCAAGGATTGACGTTGAGCACTCGTGAAACAAAGACCGCAACCTCATCACTGGGACGCATGTTCATGAAGTCGCGTTCCACCACGTAATCACTCGCCAATGCGATCAGTCCAATCCGGTGAGCACCGGGTCCATTGTCGAGTGCCGTCTGCGCTTTAAGTGACGCAGCAGAAAATGCCGAGACGGGCTGTGCTGATGGAACTGAACTCATGATCGAATCCGGTGTGTGCTATCCAAGAACCCGAGCAAGATCCTCGCACAGGTCATCAGGATCTTCCAGTCCAACCGAAAGGCGGTACACCCCATCTCCGGCGAATTCCCGATAGGAAGCCAGTTGCTCGCCTGAAAGGCCGTAACTCGATGCCATCAGATCATCCGTTCCCATCCAGCAGATCAAGCTCCGATGATGCCCAAGAGACACCGCGTAATGAATCACCTCAAGATCTGACATCATCTTCTGCGCAAGATCTGCGCCTTTGTCGATCTGAAAAGACAGCATCCCGGAGAAGTTGTCCATCTGCTTTTTCGCCAGATCGTGGTGTGGATGACTGGCGAGGCCCGGATAGAGCACCTTCGTCACATTGGGATGCGCCTCAAGAAACTGTGCAACCGCCATCGCGTTGGCCTCATGCGCCTGCATACGTATCGGCAGCGTCGCCAGCCCCCGGTTAATCAGCCACGCATTGAAGGGGCTCATCACGCCACCAACATGAATCTGGCCGTCAGTCTCGATAGCACGCATATGCTCTTCTGAGGCCAACACCGCACCGCCCATGGCATCGCCATGGCCGCAGCAGTACTTGGTCAACGAATGAATAACGTAATCCGCGCCCAAGGTCATCGGGCGGGTTGCCATGGGAGAGGCGAAAGTCGAATCAATTGCCAATCGGGCGTCCCGCTGGTGAGCAATTTCGGCCACGGCAGCGATATCCGTGATCCGCATGGTCGGGTTGGCAGGCGTCTCTCCCCAGACCAACACCGTCTCAGGCGTTACCGCCTGCTCGAGTGCACCGAGGTCCGAGAAATTCGCCGTCACCACCTCAACGCCCATGCGAGCGAGATCATTGCGGGCCAGTTCTGCTGTGCCCGGATAGTTGGCGTCACTCATGACGAGACGATCCCCTGACTTCAGTACACTGAAAAGCACAGCTGAGGTCGCCGCCATACCCGAAGCAAAACATCGGCATGCCGGGGCCTCCTCAAGTACCGCCATTTTGTCTTCCAACTGCTTAACCGTCGGGTTACGCCATCGACTGTAGATAAACGGGGCTTCTTCAGGAATATCGTAGGCGGAAAAACCCACTGGTTCATCGAGTACAAATGTGCTCGACATCACGATGTTGGGGGCAGATGCCCGGGTAACCGGATCTGGTGCCTCGCCCGCATGTACCGCCAGGGTACGGGTCTTTCTGTTTTTCTGATCGTGCTGTTGAGCCATGGTGATGCCTTTAATGAATAGTCAGTACTTCATAGATCGCTATTGTGAGCGATACGATGCCCGTGTTAGAAGACCCGATGTCGCTTTTGCGCTAGTGAAACTCGCACACCGGATCACCGAGAATATCCATGAGGGGCTCGACCCCCAACCCGGGTTCTGACGGCGCAGTCATGTGGCCGTCTGCAACCTGCGGGCCGCCGTTAGCAATCGCGATGCTCGCGTATTCGTGGAATGCGGACGACTGAAAATGAAATGCCGGCGGTGTCGACTGCGCCAGGTGCGCAATCGCAGAGGTCGCAATCTCTCCTCCCCAACTGTCTTCTATGGTCATGACAATACCCAGATGAACACAAAGATCACGCACTTGCCGCGCTCGGGTGAGACCTCCCATCCGGTTGATCTTGAGATTGATGAGATCCATCGCGTTGTCGTGGTATCCCCGCAACAGGACTGGTAATCCGTCCATACACTCATCCAGAATGAATGGCAGATTTGTGTGTCGGCGTACCGCGAGACACTCCTCGTAACTGAGGCAGGGCTGCTCAATAAAGCAGGACAATTGCCGCTCGCGGAACATCTGCTGAACAGCACTAACGACGCGCAGGGCTTCATGCTGTTTCCATCCGGTGTTGGCATCCGCATCCACAACATCGCCGGGCTGCATCTCGGCAAGCACTCGTTTGAAACGCTCTATATCGGTCTCAGGATGTTCTCCGACCTTGATCTGGAAATGATCAAACCCCGAGTTACGGTATTCAACGAAACGCTCCGCCATAAGCCCTGGATCGGCACGTGCCACGACCTTGAAAAGCTTCACCCGTTCCTGGAGTTTGCCGCCCAGTAGCTGGTAGACCGGCATGTCCGTTGCCTTGCCCAGGATATCCCAACAGGCCATATCGATTGCCGACTTGACGTAAGGATGACCCTTGAGCAGTTCATCCATTTTGAGGTTAATCCTGTCGAGTTGAGTAGGATCCTCACCAATGAGGCCGGGAGCGAGCGCCGACACGCCGGTACGCACCCCTTCGGCGTATGCCGCCAGATAAGACGGTCCCAATGGACAACTTTCTCCCACACCCGTTAAACCCTCATCGGTATCAATCAGCACTACCGTGCTGTCAAAAGACGAGAATGACTGTGTCGACCAACTGTATGAACCCTCCTTCATCGGCAGGTCGACCTGAAATACACGGATTCGGGAGATC
>JBMUHF010000033.1:0-2403 GCA_050302555.1 Arenicellales bacterium
GCTGCAGTGTGGCCCCCACATGCACACAAGCCGCCGCAATGATGTCACCGCCCCAGGAATCATCGCAACTGGTGGGCGTCTTGAAGGCCTCACACAGGTCACGCACCGCACGCATCCCGCTGATCCCACCGATCCGCGTCAGTTTCATGCCGAACCCATCGGCTATGCCAGTCGCAATAGCCCGGGCAATGGTGGCAAGATCAGTAGCGGATTCATCCAGTATCAGCGGATGATGCAGATAAGATCGGGCGGTAGCACATTCGGCATAGCTTGCACACGGCTGCTCAATCGCGAGTTTAAGATCCCGACAGGCCCCTGAGACCTGTATTGCTTCGCCGACGGTCCAGCCCCGGTTGCAATCGACAAAAAGATCAACGCCTGAACGAATCACCCGGGCGACAGCATGAATCGCAGCAATGTCCTCATCGATATGGCGTCCGCCGGACTTCAACTGCAGTTTGGTATGGCCTTCGTCCTGTAACTCCTCCGCAAGTTGAGCCGATGCCTCAGGCGTGCCAATGGGAACAACGTGATAGGTCGACACCGGATCCATGCGCGCGCCGCCCAACAGATCACAGACGCGCGTGTTATGAACTTTGCCCAGCAGGTCCCAGCAGGCAATATCGACAGCCGACCGGGCACCCTGTCCGCCATCCATGGTGGCTGCCATCAAGTCATGAACCAAACCGATACGTCTAGGATCTGCTCCAACCAGTGCCGGGCCCAGCAAATCGAGGTCCGCACGGATACTTCCGGCATGCTCTACCTGTGGCAAAGGTCCAGTCGGACAGATCTCGCCCCAGCCAACCAGTCCCGAGTCGGTCAGCAGGGACACAACTGTCGTATCGGGGTCGCCAACCGCCGCGCTCGACATATTGTAGCCAGACGCCATGGGCAAACGCTTAGCGTAAACATCGACCTCAGTGATCTTCATGGTTTTACCCTGTTCCTAAAAATTATCCAAACGCAAGAAAGTGCCGTCATCAGGATTTAAGAAAGATTGCATTGACCTCGTCAAGGTTTTCAAGGGTTCTTTCTGTCGGCTGAGTGTAAACAAAGGAGCGGTGCATCAACCTTCTGTCCGACTCATAGCAGGCGGTGGGCGTACCGCTATGTAACGCCGCGTGGTTATCCCAAATCAGAAGGTCGCCCGGAACCCAGTGATGCGTATAAACATACTGCTCCTGCGTAGCGATCGCCAACGCTTGCTGGAGCCACCCCTCTCCAAGCTCAAGGCTCACCGAATCAAACTCGATGGGGTCGAAGTTCATGTACAGCACCGTGCGGCCGGTGACCGGATGCACCTGCACGATGTCATGCCAGACCGCAGGCAGTGCAAGACGCTCCTCTTCGGTCAATGGGATATGGGAATCGGGGTCAGCCTCAAATAGAGGATCATTGTGCGCATGGAAACTGCACAGCATCTTGAGATCACTTAAACGGTCCTTGAGAATCTGCGGGATGTTCTCATACGCTGTGGCGGTACTGCACAATAGCGTATCGCCGCCGACTTTAGGCACTTCAACCGCGTAGAGAAAGGTTGCGGCATCCACATGACACGCCGAGGTGCCGTCGGTATGCCAACCAAACCCACCTTTGACAAAAAAAGCGGCGTCTTGCCCATCGGCATGTTTGGCATTGCCGATGGTTGAGACCTCAGGGTGCACCTCGAGGTTGAACTGCTTGCGCGTCTCTATCTTGGGCCGGCCGAAGCGGTGCGCAAGAATTGCCTGGCTTGCAGGTGAAAGATCTTGTCCGCGAAACAGCAGAGCCGAGTGCGAGAAATAGAGATCGCGAATCTCGGCAAAACTGTCATCATCCATCGGACTGGAGAGATCTACACCCAATACCTCCAGGCCGAAGTTCGGCATTAAGGGTCTTGTCTGCATTAGGGTCTGATGTACGCATACCCCTGTTGCTGCAGTTTGATAATGCGCACCGCGCCCGAGTCCACAATGGTGACACCTTCTACTAACTTGGGTGCCGCACCCTTTTTCTTGGTGATCTTTTTGATGGTGTTGTTGCAGGCGCTGAAAGTAATGTCCTGCAGAGCGAGGTCTGCAACTCTCTGCGACTGTTTTCCCGCGAGTGTCATGATGCCAAGGCCTGGGCCATAGGCAACAATCTCGATTGTGACTTCGTCAACCCCAAGTGATTTCTGAATGTTGACCGCATTATTAAGTGCGATTTTCTGGGTACGCTCATCATCTGTGCTGACCTGGATGACGACTTTATGGGCCGCTCCGTCTGCCAGGACCACGGCCCCCGGTAAAGCTCCCCCGCAGATAAGACAAAACGCGGCTATAACTTTACTGACTAGATTCCTCATTGTTGTTATCTCCTTATTCAAAGATGCACATGCAAGGGTATAAAGACAAACTTCCCCCCTGTCTTGCGTATTTC
>JBMUHF010000034.1:0-2748 GCA_050302555.1 Arenicellales bacterium
GTCAGCGCCTATCCCCGTGGTTATTGATACGCCGGGTTGGTATGAGTTGTGGATTAACTACTATCAGAAAAAAGGCACTTCGGCCCTGCAGCTGGTATGGACGACGCCCGGTTCCAGCGAGGAGACACATGTGCCGCCGGGTGCTTTCTCGCACCTTGAGACCCAGATCGGCCAGTAAGCCGGTAGTCGCCTGCGGGCTCGCCGGGACTTACTTCGGGGTAGCGTCAGTCCCCTCAAGCGCGACAATGTGGGACTCAGTGAGTCTTTGACGGATGTCGCGGTAGGGCGCATAGGCCTCGCAATGGTAGAACGCTTGTAGTCGATCCCAACTGGGGAATTCGATCACGACCAGTCGTTTGGGCTGCCATTCGCCCTCGAGCACTTCGGCCTTCCCACCCCTGGCGCGGTAGACACCACCATATTCAGCAGCGATGTTCGGTACCGCCTCAAGGTAGCCACTGTCGCGGTAGGCCTGCATATCGGCAGGACTGACATCAGCAATCAGAAAAGCGCTCATAGTCTTTTGCTTCTGAAAGACCGCAGACTTAGACGATGCCGATCAGGGCATCGAGTACGTCGTTTGGCCGTTCCATCATCAGTGAGTGACCCGACCCATCAATGACGCAGACTTTCGCATCCGTAACGGAGCCGATCAGTTTCTGCGCGGAACGCACTGGCGTCATGATGTCGCGCTCGCCCAGAATGAAGAGCGTCGGGCACTGTACTGACCCGGCGTGGGCCAGCCCCTGGTCATAGGCCTGACAGGCATCCAGATCGACATGGATGATGTCGTCCGCTGCCCGTTCCAGCAGGCGCAGGGTACCGCCTGCCATCCACATCCCCGGATTTTCATTGCCGCCTAACTGGGCGGCCTTGCTGTAACCCCAGTAGGTGAGCATATCAATGACACCATGGTCATTGTCAGAGGCGTACTTCAGCATATCAGGATGAACACCCATAGGCGCTGTGGAGCCGATCAGGGCGAGTGAACGGGCACGATCCGGGTAGCGCGCTGCCACACTCAACGCGACCAGTGATCCCATAGAGTGACCCACGATAGCCGCGGTTGCTACGTTGGCAGCGGTCATGGCCTCAATAACCGATTCCGCCATCGCGTCAATCGTTGGCGCTGGCTGACCTTTCGAGCGCCCATGCGCAGGCAGGTCAAGCGCCATCACGTTATAGCCGTGCCGGGCGAAGTACCTCGAGGGAAGCACCCATACCGTATGATCCATCCCGGTGCCGTGGATGAAGACAACCGCCTGCTGTTGGTCCTGGTGATCGCGTGCACCGGTGTAGGCAAAAAGCGGACCTTGGGGGGTATTGAGTTCCATTAGGGCTAGCCTTTCTGGGAGGCACGCAGCGCGCGGTCTAGGTCTTCGGTGAGATCCTCTGGATCTTCAAGGCCTACCGACAGACGAATCAGGCCCTCAGAGATCCCCGCCGCGGCGAGGGCATCGGCATCCATCCGATGGTGCGTTGTGCTGGCCGGGTGGATAACCAGTGACTTGGCATCCCCCACATTCGCAAGATGTGAGAGCAATTCGACCCGGCTGATAAATCGCTGCCCTGCTTCACGCCCCCCTTTGATGCCGAAACTGAAGACCGCACCGCATCCTTTGGGCAGCAGTTGCTTCGCAAGCTCGTGGTCAGGATGCTCCTCGCGCTCCGGGTAACTTACCCATTCCACAGCATCATGTGTACCGAGAAATTCAACAATCGCCCGGGTGTTGGCGATGTGGCGTTGCATTCGAAGCGGTAGGGTCTCCATGCCCTGCAGAACCTGGAAGGCCGTGGTCGGACTCATGCAGGCGCCGAAGTCCCGGGCGCCCTCTTTGCGGGCCCGGGTAATGAAGGCGGCAGGCCCGAACTCCTCGACGAAGTTCATGTTGTGAAAGCCTGCGTAGGGTTCGGTCAGCGTGGGAAACTTTCCCGAGCCCGCCCAGTCAAAGGTGCCGCTATCGACGACCAAGCCGCCGATGATCACGCCGTGTCCGCTGAGAAACTTCGTCGCGGAGTGGAAAATAATATCCGCGCCCAGAGAAAAAGGCTGGCACAGATACGGCGTTGTAAAGGTGGAATCGATCATCAGCGGCAGTCCGTGCGCATGGGCAACTTCACTGATGGCGGGGATATTCAGCACTTCCAGGCCGGGATTACCCAGCGTCTCACCAAAGAGTAGACGGGTCTGGGGTGTGATTGCCGCCGCGAAAGCATCTGGATCGCGCGGATCGACAAAGGTCGTCGTGATGCCAAAGCGCGGCAGGGTGTAGTCAAGCAAATTATGAGTACCGCCATAGAGCGAACGAGATGCCACAATATGTTCGCCCGTACCGAGCAGCGTTGCGATCGCCAGGTGGCAGGCGGCTTGGCCGCTAGCGGTAGCAATCGCACCGATGCCACCCTCAAGTGCCGCAATACGCTCCTCCAGCACTGCCGTCGTGGGGTTGGTGATGCGAGAGTACACATGACCTGCCCGTTCAACATTGAACAGTGAAGCCGCATGGTCCGGACTTTTAAAAACAAAGGAGGCGGTCTGGTAGATCGGTGTTGCCCGTGCACCGGTGGCAGGATCAGGTTGCTGTCCTGCGTGCAGACTGAGAGTATCAAAGCCGAAGGTTTTTACTTTGCTCATGGGATTCCTGCCTGCTCGATCATGTGAGCGCCAACGAAGACGGTCGAGTCTAAACTTGTCTGGGAGTAATGAAAACCGCTTTGGCGGTGTTACCGGTGACGAGGCCTGAGAGG
>JBMUHF010000035.1:0-38706 GCA_050302555.1 Arenicellales bacterium
CTTCATCAAAACCCTGGCTCCTGATTATAGGAATTACCTCGAGCGTTATCCTCTGGTATGGCCTCGTCCAATGGACACCGTTTACTTCATTCAACCGCTTACCTGATCCGTTATCTGTAATCCTCGAGTGGACTTCTACCGACCCTGACTACGGTCTATCAATATTCACCAAAGACTACTACCTGCATATTCTTTACAGCACCTATCGGGCAACCGTGGCTTTCGCGCTCGCCGTCATTCTAGGGGTGCCACTCGGAATCATGATGGGCTGGCGGGCCAACTTCAACGCCTACGCCGGAGCACTTCTTGACTTTCTGCGACCAATCCCGCCTCTGGCATGGGTCCCCATCGCTATCCTGATCCTTCCAGGAGATGAACCAGCAGTTATCTTCGTCACCTTCCTCGTGGCGTTTTTTGCCACGACCCTGAACACGCTTTTAGGTGTTCGATCGATCGACCCAGATTTTTTTCGGGCGGCTGAGTGTCTTGGCGCGAATGCCCGGGATGTTTTGCGGGATGTTATCGTCCCCGGCGCTCTACCTACCATCTTTACCGGATTGCAGATCGCGATGGGCGCCGCCTGGTTTTCTCTTGTTGCAGGAGAAATGATCGCGGCCCAGTACGGTCTTGGTTTTATGATCCTCGAGTCATACAACCTAGTGCAATACCCCACGATCGTCATCATGATGGCGACCCTTGGAATTGTCGGTTACTTCAGTAGCGCCATGATTCGACTCGTGGGAAAGAAAATGACTCGCTGGCGGGAACAGGCGACCGGGATGGGACTAGAGGCAAAAGCGCAATGAGTGAAGCCGGATCCATTTCAGTCTCTAACGTTCGAAAAATCTACGATCCAGAAGGTGCTTCAGTGCACGCGCTAGAAGACTGTTCCTGCGAGATTCCTTCGGGGAAATTTATCGCCATGGTCGGGCCTTCGGGATGCGGTAAAAGCACCCTGCTCAACATGATTGCGGGTTTCGACACGCCCACCGATGGGGATATCCGGCTAGATGGTCAACTATTGGTCAATTCATCTACCCAGACCCCGCCAAACTCAGACCGTGTCGTGGTCTTTCAGAATGGCGCCCTTTTCCCTTGGAAAACCGTGTTAGAAAATATTGCTTACGGACCTATCGTCCAGAAAACACGAAGTCGCGAACAAGCAGAACAGGAGGCGTTGGAACTCCTCCGAAAAGCGGGAGGTCTCGAACGAATCGCCGGCGCCTTCCCCAACCAGATCTCATCAGGCATGCAACGACGGGTAGAGATTCTTCGTGCGCTGATCAACCAGCCAAAGGTACTCCTACTTGATGAGCCGTTTAGAGCGATGGATACCGTGTCGAAATCAAAGATGCATCAGCATCTACTCGACATCCACTACAAGTTCAAACCGTCCATACTGCTGATTACCCACGATCTTGTCGAAGCCATTCTGCTCGCAGATGTTGTTCTGGTCATGACGACCCGACCGGGGACAATAAAGGTCAACATTAACATTAACCTGCCCCGTCCTCGATCAAGAGACATGATTCTCTCGGAGGAATTTACAGAACTCCAAAAACAAGCGATCTCTGCCGTGCATGAAGAGGCTCGTAAGGCATTCGAGCGCGGTGAGAAGGAGTTGGCTTGAGCCAATGCTGAAGCAGCTTCAATCCTCTCTGAACTGGCGTGGCTTCGTCGCCATCTTTGGGTTTTTTCTGAGCTGGTATCTAGCCTGTATTTTGGAACTACCAGGGTTTGCCGAAATGGCAAATCCACTGGAAGTGATCCAGATGTTTGTACGGGAATATGCGCGCGACGATCACTACTGGCTTTCATGGATCACGAGTTTCCAGCGGGTACTTTATGGCTTTCTCTTTGCGCAACTGTTCGGCATCCCACTAGGGCTCTTGTTCGGGACTAATGAGAAATTCCGGAACCTGTTCTTCCCAGTGTTTGAATTGCTGCGGCCGATTCCACCATTGGCCTGGGTGCCGATGTCGATCCTGTTCTGGCCGACCAATGAATCCAGCATCATCTTCATTACCTTTATCGGAGCCTTCTTCATTATTGTTATTAATGTCTTTGATGGGGTTCGGGATATCAAACGAGAGCACCTCTGGCTGGCTCTGTCGCTTGGCGCACCCCGTCGAGTGATATTCCTGCGGATCATGCTCCCAAGTGTGATCCCCTCGATCGCTGTGGGGATGACACTTGGGATTGCCATTACGTGGGATGTGGTGATCGCAGCAGAAATGATCGCTAGTGATAGTGGGTTGGGAAGACTCACCTGGGAAGGTTACGTAAGTAGTACGCCAGAAGTCCTGGTGATCGGCATGATCAGCATTGGTTTGGCCGGATATCTCTCTACCAAAATAGTCAACACAATTGAACGAAAGATGATGCCCTGGCGAAGAGTGGGGCGATGAGCACATCTGCAAATCATTCGCCCACAAAAGGCGACTCCGGAATCTGGTTGGACAGCGTCAGTAAGAGCTTTTCCTCACCCGACGCTGGGTTAATACCCGTATTTGAGAACCTCTCCGTTCAGTTTGAACCCAACCAATTGCACGTCGTTATGGGCGCTTCAGGCTGCGGGAAGTCGACATTGGGCTACCTGTTGGCCGGATTCATCCGGCCGGATCAAGGCAGCGTCGGCCTTGGCGACAAGCTAGTAAAAAATCCCGGTCCGGAAAGATTGCTGGTCTTTCAGGAAACGGCTCTCTGGCCCTGGATGACCGTGCTGGACAACGTCGTTTTTGGGCCGAAGGTCCGGGGTGACACTGATACCGCAAGCGCAAAAAGCGCAGCACAAGCACTGCTCATGAAATTCGGCTTGGCCGACTTTTCTGACAAGTATCCCGACCAGCTCTCAGGAGGAATGAAGCGGCGGGCAGAGATCGCGCAGGCGCTGATTAACCGGCCCGAGGTCATGATCCTCGACGAACCATTCCGTGGGCTGGATGTCATGACGCGGGAGATTCTTCAGGAGTACTACCTCGATCTCTTTGAGGAGACTCGACAGACAACGGTATTTATAACCTCCGAACTCGAAGAAGCCCTGTTTCTCGCCGACAAGATCTACATCATGGGTGAGCAGCCAGCACGAATTCTTGACGTTATTGACGTTGACCTGCCTCGGCCCCGCGACTTTGAGGTCACGGTGAGCAAAAAGTATCTCGAGTACAAAGAGCGGGCAATTAAACAGCTCTTTCAATCCGAGGAGTCATAGATTTCGCATCAGAGCATGAGGTCAAAACTCTGAAATTACCTTAACCACCAACCATAAACCATGAACCATGAACAACGGAGGAGTACCAAAATGAAGTTTCTAAAATTAGTTGCTGTAGTGTTGATCTTTGCGGCATCCGGCAAAGCGTGGTCTGCAGATGCTGTCGATATCACTTACGGATACCATCCCTATTGGACGGGTGGCTGGAACGGCGTGATTATCAAACATCTAAAGCTTCATGAAAAATACCTGCCGGCGGGTAGCAAGGTCAGATTTGAAGCTCACTTGACCGGCCCCCCAATGGTTAACGCGCTGCTGGCTGACAAGATGCAGATCGGCACCATGGGTGATATGCCGTCCCTCGTGGCAACGACCAAAAGAAAGATCGCTGATGTCCGACTAGTCTCTACGCCAATGTTCAGTAACGGTCAGAACTGCAACAAGATCGTGGTACCAGTTGATGCTCCCGACTTTGCCAGTGTGGAAGAGGCTGGTGCCTGGCTCACCGGAAAACCCTTTGCTGTACACAGAGGTACCTGCGCTAACCGGTTCGTCGACTCCGTGATCATGAAAGGCGCCTTCACGCCCTCTGAGCGCTTGAGCATGACGATTGAGGTCATCACCAGTAATTTTGAAAGTGGCAAAATGAAAGGGGGAGCCGCGATGTGGGAGCCTCATGCGCGACGGGTGGTCGAACTGGGTCACGCTAAGTACGTTGCCACGGGTGCGCCGTGGGGAGAGACGGATGCCGACTTCACGCTCATGCGCCAAGATTTCATCGAGAACCATCCAGAGGCCGCTGTTGGCTGGATGAAGGCAGAGATCGAGGCAATGCAGTTCATGATCAACAATCCCGAACAGACAGTAGAAATTCTCTACGAGGAATTGACCGGTTACCCCAAGTCCACCATTTGGTCCGCAATTTACGAAGAGAACCCTGTCTCAATCGGAGGAGACCCTGTCACCTATCAGGCAAAGATGGTGTTTGACAGCGATGTCATCACCTTGGCCAAGAATGGGTACGCATTTCTGCATCAGTTAAAGGTCCTCAAATCGCCCAACCCTCCTGAGAACTTCTACAATGACGGTCCACTACAGACTGCCCTGTCGGAGATGAATCTGAAAGCGCCGATTGGAGACATCATCGGTAAGCCGCGGTCGACGCGTCCGTACGACTAAAGCTTCGTGAGTGCCATTGCAGGGCGCCCCTTGGGCGCCCTTTTTATTGGCGCACGAGATCTAAATCAACAGATACCGGATTTCGCAAATCGTCGAGAACGGGGCAATGCTGATTAACCGCCTCCCGGAGACGTTCCAGCTCCTGATCACTAGCTGAGGTTTGGACTTTAATTTCGCCGGTGATGTGTGAAAACCCGGCACGCACCGAATCGTCCATTCCGAAAAATCCTCTCGCGTCGGAGTGGCCCGTCAAACTGACAGATACCTCGTCCAGAGGAATCCCTAACGCATCGGCGTAGAGACGATAGGTAACCTCATGGCATGCCGCCAAAGCGGCCAGTACATATTCACTGGGCCGGGGCCCCTGATCCGTGCCGCCCATCCCTTTGTTCTGATCCACCACAATATCAAAACCACGCGCTTTCACCCGACTCATAAAGCCGTCCACCAGTTGACTATCAGCCTTTACCTTGACGGAGCACTTATCAGGATTTGCCGACAGAATCTCCCTTTTTTGGTCCCAGATCTCTTTGAAGTCTTTGGTGGTCATGGTTGGCCTATTCGAAACGGAAATTGAAGTGGCAGCGCGATCGGTAGCGAATTCCCCGTCTCGCAACTTTCAAACTGAATTGAGATGTCTAAATATACCCGGGCATTCAGGGCTCGTCCTCAACCCGATCTACCTTATCTCGGTCAGGATTGGAGTTACTAAAACGAGCACCATAGCAGCCGCAACGGGTGGGAAATTAGTGGGCCACTTGTGGGAAATAAGTGGGCGATATTCCTTTTTCTGGGATAATAATTGATAACAGGATCCAAATCTCTCAAGAATATTACAAAAAGGTCTTTTAAATAACTAAAATACGTCCATTTTATTATTGAGAACACTGCCCACGTTTTGAGAAACTTTTTTTATTTATAAAAAAAGTCTTTACAGGTCTCTTAATAGTCTCTAAGTTGAGGTCTGCCCGCACGACCGAGATCGCCAGGCCTCGTAACGTTTTCAAAGGCTGGCCACGGGCGCCGATCGCAATCAGGAATTTTTCGTAAAGAGGTAGATGAACTAATGCAAATACAAACAGTATCTGGGCCGCAGGACTCGATCCGCTCGTTATTAACGGATATCGAGAACTTTTGCCGCTCTTGCGACATGGCAGAGACCACATTCGGTCGCCAGGCGGTCAACGATGGCAAGCTGTGCCAGCGACTCCGCACTGGAAAAGGAATCACTATTAACACCGTTCATAAGATCCAGGAATTTATTCGCCAAAAGAGCGCCCTTTCCCATCCACTTTCCCTGACCCCCAATAGCTTACTAGCCTCCCCTAGCCAAGATACGTCCAATGGCGCGCTCCATGAACCGATCTCCTCACAAAAAGGCATAACCGCCGAGAAAGGGTCGCCTCCAACCCGGCCTTTTCGCTTTTACGACAACCGGCAGAAATACCTCGGGTTTGTGAATACTTGTGATGAGAAATGGAAAGTCGCAGAACGTGCGGCGCATGAACTGTCTCATGTTCAGCCCGTACCTCCGGCGCTTCGTATCTTTGACGCAGGCGTGGGAGACGGCTCGGTGCTGAGTTATCTGCTACGCGCAACCCATCAAAAATTCCCAACGATTCCATTTTTTGTCGTCGGCAAAGAGATCAGTCTAGAGGACGTGCGACTCTGTCTGGATAACCTACCCGACCGATTCGCTGAACACCCTGCGAGCGTCATCTGTATTACCAACCTTTTTTACAGTGAAGCGCCGTGGCTGATGCCCGGAAACATGGCCGCTGCAGCAGCGCTCAACTGGCACGAGATTTCCCTGCAGGGCGACTCCGCCCAGGAATACGGGGAGCAGTTAAAGGCTATCGACGACATTCTCGTGGATGGCTGGGAAGTCAAAGTCAGTGAGAAAACCGGAAACCCTCGCTATGTCCGACCCTCGGTCCTGGTAATTTTCCGGGAAGACAATCGATTCCTCCTCGACTCTGTCATACCCCGCCGCGGGCAGGTGTCCGGTGACTATGATCTGATACTGGCCGCTCAACCATGGCGCGCCCGGATGAGCGCGCAGTTCAAGGCTGAAAAAGTGCTTGCTCCACTGGTGCGAAGTCTCGGGCCAGGAGGCAGACTTCTGGCGGTCCAGTCTGCCGGAAACGACCCGGGCATGGAACTCGTCAACCTTGTCTGGCCTGACGAGAATCCGTTTGAGGTGAACCGGCATGACCTTCTGAAAGCGCTCAAGGATAAGCTCGGCCGTGCCGGCTCGAATTACAACTTTAATGCCGGTTCCGACAACAAATCGATTATGAAATATGAGATGAAAACGCTGCCCAATGAGATTGCCGACAGCATCGGCACGTCTACTCTTTTTGCAGCCTGGAACGCGTCGACCTATGTCGCGCAAATTGAAGACGATCGTCTACAGCCGGCTGTGGCTTCAGGCGCATACCTTGAAGCAACCGAGAAAGTACTGCAAAAGCACAATGGCATCTGGTTTAATGACGAAACCTTTGTGGTATCCCGCAGACGTAATTCGATCGCTCACGGTAACTCGCATAGCCCCTCTACCGCCAGCTCCTTTTCTGCTGATAAATAGACTTCACTACGGAATAGCCTACCCATGAAAGAGCATTATTACTTTGACAACGCGGCAACGACACTGCCGAAACCAGAACCGGTATACCAGTTCATGGATCAGTTCTTCCGTAGTCACGGAGTGAACCCTGGCCGCTCAGGGCATGAACTGGCTGTCGAAGCTGAAACGATGATCGTTCAAACCCGGCGAATGCTGGCGGAGTTTTTCGGATTTTCGGGTGACCCGGGCCGGGTAACGTTTTCCCAAAACGCGACCGACTCCATGAACGCGGCGCTATCGGGGATGCTGAACCCTGGCGACCACATGATCATTACGCGGATGGAGCATAACTGCGTTCTGCGCCCGGCCAATCACTTTGAACGGGATCATGATGTCTCGGTCACACGTATCAGCGCAGACGCTAAAGGATTTATCGATCCGGACGAGATCGCCAAGAGCATTCAGCCCAATACCCGCGTTGTTGTTGTCAACCATGCTTCCAATGTAACGGGCTCACTTCAGGACGCAGCGACAATTGGCAAACTGGTGAAAGAAACCGACGCGACCTTCGTCCTCGACTCGTGCCAAACCGCAGGCGTGGTCCCTATTGCCATGGACGACTGGGGTGTGGATGTACTGGTCTATACCGGACACAAGGGTCTTTTCGGGCCTATGGGTATCGGCGGCATGCTGGTAGCGGAAGGCGTTGATATCCGCCCGCCGCGCACAGGAGGTACCGGCGTGAATTCAATCTCCCCTTTCCAGCCTGACGAGTATCCCTACCGGATGGAGACCGGCACCCACTGCCTGCCAGGCATCGCTGGACTGAATGCCGCGCAGAAGTGGTTTGCCGAACTAGGTCGGAGCCACGGCGCGGATCCAGACAGCACCCATGGACAAGCCTGCGCAACTGCGCTGGCCCATATCCACGAGCAGGAACTCAGCGCAACCCAGCATCTGCTCAATGCCTTTGACAGCATCGACGGGGTCAAACTCTATGGCCCCGAGATTGGGCAACCGCGGGTTTCAACCCTATCAATCAATATCAGGGATCTTCCTGCAGACCAGGTCGGCGCCATGCTGGATGCCGATCATGCAGTCTGTGTCAGACCGGGTTTGCACTGCGCACCGGATGTTCACGAACTGCTTGGCACCGTTCCCCAGAATGGCACCGTGCGCTTTGCCTCGGGATACTTCACTGATGACGAAGACCTGAATCAAGCTGTCGAAGCTGTCCGGGATCTTGCCGAAAACTAACCGCTTACCGCCCTGAGGCAGGATGTCTTTATGAAAGCTGTAGAAAGCGTGATTGACTTAGTTGGCGGAACTCCGCTTGTCCGACTCAATAATATTGTTGAACCTGACATGGCGACCGTCTATGCCAAAATGGAAAACCTTAATCCATCGGGCTCTGTCAAAGACCGGATGGCAATAAACATGGTAAAGCGGGCTGAGGAGGCGGGCCTGCTCAAACCGGGCGGCACCATTGTCGAGAGCACCTCGGGCAATACCGGGCTTGGGCTGGCGATGGCTGCAGCGGTCCGTGGATACCGTTGCGTCTTCACGATCCCGGACAAGATGAGTCAGGAAAAAATTGACATGCTGAAGTCCTACGGGGCCGAGGTGATCGTCACAGCGACTGACCTTGATCATCATCATCCAGACAGCTACGTCGAAGTCGCTAAGCGGGTCGCCCGGGAAACGCCTGGGTCCTTCTACACTGACCAGTACTCTAATCCCCATAACCCAGAGGCCCACTACCTTACTACCGGCCCCGAAATCTGGGAGGCCACCGACGGCAAGATCGACTCCTTTGTGGCGGGACTCGGCACAGGTGGAACGATCTCGGGCACGGGGAAGTATCTCAAAGAAAAAGCAGCTGAAGCCGGACGGCCGGTGAGGGTTGTAGGGCCTGACCCCCACGGTAGCATCTATAAAGAAGCCCACGAGAAAGGTGAATGGAGTACGCCATCGCTCTATCGCGTCGAGGGGATCGGTCACGACTTCATGGTGGATACGCTGGATTTTTCCGTGGTCGATGAAGTGGTGAATGTCTCGGACCGCGACTCTTTTCTGATGGCGCGGCGTTTGGCTCGTCGGGAAGGCATTCTCTCTGGCGGGTCGACGGGAACAGTATTCTTTGGTGCCCTGCAGGAGGCAAAGAAACTGGGGCCCGGCAAAATCGTCGTTGCAATCGTCTGTGACTCAGGTGATCGCTATATCAGTAAATGCTTTAACGACGAATGGATGCGCGACATGGGATATTTTTCCCCGGATAGCCATCTTGGCACCGTCCAGCAGTTACTGGATGTCCGCAATCAAGACGTAGCCTTTGCCAAACCTGAAGAATCCCTGCGGGAGGTAATCGCAAAAATGGCGGCGACCGGCATCTCTCAGATGCCGGTGGACTCCGGCCAGGGAGATCTTCGCATGATTGAAGAGCTCGACATTCTACGGGCGGTGGCCAGTGACGAATACGGCCTTGGGGACAGTGTGCGAGATATCGCGCGACCGCTTGAGGGGCGAATCAGTTCTAAAGATAATCTCAGCCACGTACAGCAGATCTTTGAACAGAACAATGTCGCCGTTGTGGTGGACGAAGGTCGCGTTCTAGGGATCATTAACAAGATCGATCTGCTTGAATTCATCAACAACCACAATCGTCAGGCAGCCTGATCTACGTCCGACTGTCACCAAAGCTACGGAGAAGCACATTGAAATTTGATACCAAGGTAGTCCGCGCCGGCATCAGTCCCGACCCCACCACAGGCTCGATACTGCCGCCGATCTATGAAACCGCCACCTTTGTACTGCCGGAGGTCGGGCGCGACTTGGGCTTTGATTACACACGGTCCTCGAATCCCACTCGACAGGTGCTCGAGGACAACCTCGCCGCGATTGATAACGGTCAGTACGCCGTCAGCTTCGCGAGCGGTATGTCAGCCGTGGATTCGTGCTTTAAGCTCCTGACCGCCGGGGATCATATTGTCTGTGGTGATGATGTTTATGGCGGAGTGACGCGCCTGCTGGATAACGTCACTGTGCAGCAGGGTATTGATGTCAGTTACGTTGATACCACAAACGCAGATGCCGTACGGAGCGTCATCACCCCCAAGACACGAATGCTCTGGATTGAGACCCCAACCAATCCGCTGTTGAAGGTGAGTGACCTTGAGGAAATGGTTAAGATCGCGCGCGAGAACGATATCCTGCTGGGTGTGGATTCCACATTTGCGACACCAGTCTTCCTTCGGCCTCTGGAGTTCGGCGCCGATATTGTGATGCACAGCACCACCAAGTATCTTGCCGGGCACAACCAGATTATCGGCGGCGTGATCGTCACCAATCACCAGCATGTGTTTGAAAAGATGAAGTACATCCAGAAGACCATCGGCGCGGTGTCGAGCCCTTTTGACTGCTGGCTAAACCTCAGTGGCCTCAAGACGCTGCACCTGCGCATGAAGCGCCACGAAGAATCGGCCATGGCGGTTGCCGAGTTTCTGGAAGGCCATAACAAGATTGATCGCGTGCTCTATCCCGGCTTGGCCTCCCATCCACAACATGCTATCGCCAAGGCGCAGATGTCGGGCTTCAGCGGTATGATTGCTTTTGAACTGACGGGCGGCACAGAAGCCGGCAAGCGCCTCATGAACAATGTTCAGTTATGCGGACTCGCGGAAAGCCTCGGCAGCGTCGAGACTATGATCACGCATCCGGCCAGCATGACGCACGTTGACGTACCCGTAGAAGACCGGCGCAAACGGGGCTTAACGGACGGTCTCGTTCGGCTCTCTGTCGGTATCGAAGACGTTGACGACATAATCGGTGATCTGGAATCCGCGCTGGAAACAGCCTGAAACAGCTGACGCAGCTGCATTCTGTAGCGCACTTTGGGTGCGCTACAGAATTTTTGCCGAGTAGTCGCCCGAGTAAACGACTGCTACCTCGCTCTGCGAATGGACCTCGGCATGGAGGGAGAGTAACGCCCTGCTCCGTTCTCCGAGTGACGCTATGAACGCAGCCGCGTCTTCAGGCGCAGGCCAGCGACAGCGTGCGCTAATCATCTGTTCTGTGCAGGGCCGCGCGTAACGCACATCGCTTCTGACCACCGCGATATCCGTTTGATATCCTGCGTCCTCGCAGACGAGCGACGTCATCGCCCATCCAGACAAGGTACAAAGCGATGCCAAGGTTCCTGCAAACGCGGTCTGCTTGTCATTGAAATTCGACGCCAGTGGCGCCTCCAGCACCAATCCCCTGTCATCAACCGGCCCCGCCTGAATGTCAAAGTGTCGCGCCATTGGGACATTTTCCCGCAGGTACCGAACCAGTCTTTCAAGCGCGCTCTGATGCATCAAGACTTCCCAATTTAAAGAAACATTCCTCACTGATCACGCCCCACTCATTGGGCACCGTCGGTGCGGGCTGGATCAGCTCCGCCAGTTCGTAGTACACAGAACGGTTAATAAGTGCCCACAAGCCGTCGCGCACTTCTATATAAGGCGCGGGCTCTCCATTTACGGGGTTTTCATCGACGTGCAGCGGGTGTGCCTCACCGGCGATCACAACATCGTCGACGTTGGTCCGGAAAACCAGTCGCTGTGACTTGCCGTGTCCTGTGCGCTCTAGTTCCACCGCCAGAAAGGGCGCATCTTCAACCTCGATGCGGAGCTTTTCTGTCGGGGAAACCAGGAAGAAATCTTTTCCCTCTCTTTTTAGGACCCGGGATAGCATCCGAACCAGTGATGGCCGCTCTATTGGAGAACCGAGGTAGTGCCAAGCACCGTCGCGACTGATCCGAAGCTCCATATCCCTTTGGGTTGCGGGCTGCCAGGAATTCACGGGGGGCAGTTTTTCATCTCGGGTCGCAACCGCCAGTCGCTCAAGGGGGCCTAATGTTTCGGAATCCGACTCGATCAGGAGGGCTCTCCCTTTACGGGGCGGGGTCGGCCCGAATCATCGAGCGCGACAAAAGTGAAGATGCCTTCGGTGACCTGCTCTTCGGTTCGGTCATGTCGACGACGAACCCAGGTATCAACCTTGACAGCAATTGAGGTCACCCCAACCCTGACTGTGCTGCAGTAGCAACTGACCTGATCACCGACCTGAACTGGCCGGTGAAATGTCATGGCATCGACTGCAACCGTGGTGACTCGACCGCGAGCGGCTTCAAATGCGTGGGTGCCTCCAGCCAAGTCCATCTGCGACATTAGCCAGCCGCCGAAGATATCGCCATTAGGATTGGCATCAGCCAGCATGGCGATAGTACGAATTAATGGAGTTCCGTCAGGCGCGCTGCTCAAGACGATGACCCTCGCGGTAAACGGCCCATCAGGTAAAACTCATCATTGGGCCGCATGGCCGTGAGATTTGCCATCCGATTGGAAAGCGCGAAAAACGCGGCAATCGCACCAATATCCCAGATGTCCTCGTCGTCAAAGCCATGGTTGCGCAGCGCCTCGTAATCAGATTCTTCTAGCGCCGCTGAGTTGACCGCTACCTTTTCAGCGAACGCCAGCATAGCTCTCTGTCGCTCGGTGATATCGGCTTTGCGGAAGTTGACCGCTACCTGATCCGCCACCAGTGGATCCTTGGCGTAGATCCGGAGAATAGCGCCATGGGCGACAACACAGTATGGGCAGTTGTTCTCCCCCGAAGTGGAAACCACGATCATCTCGCGCTCGGCCTTGGAAAGGCCGCCATCGCGAAGCATCAGGGCATCGTGATAATCGAAGAATGCCCGGCACTCGCTCGGGCGATGCGCTAGTGCCAAAAACACATTCGGCACAAATCCTGCTTTTTCCTGAACTGCAAGAATACGATCACGCAGGTCTTCGGGCAGTTCATCCAGTTTGGGCACCGGATACCGGCTGATAGGTTTTTCGCTCACAATACTTCCTGGTTAGAAACTTGTTCGCTATTTTACCCTTCAGTTCCCCCTCGACTCGTAGACTTTGACCCAAGCGGCGACGGGCCGGTCGCGGGCTTTGGCCTGATACTGTGATTATTGGGCTATGTGGTCGTGGGGAGGCTCTCGCTCCCGCTACAGAGCAACTCCAAACGTCGATTGGACGAGTTGAGATTAGGAAACTGGTGAATTGACCACCACTGAGCGTCCTAATTACGGGACGCTCTTGCGTCGTCGCGGCTCAACCCGAGCAGGCGCTCGCTTGCGGCAGGTCGGTAAGCACTCCTTCCAGAGCGCTCAGCAGGCGCTCGACGTTTTCGATACGGCATGAATGACCCATCAGGCCAATACGCCATACCTTCCCGGCCAGAGGGCCCAGTCCCGCACCGATCTCAATGTCTTCTTCCTCAAGAAGCCGGGTACGAATCGCCGCTTCGTCAACGCCGTGTGGGACCTTAACGACGCTCAATTGACTGAGTCTCAGCGAGGCATCGTCGACCATCATTTCAAGACCGAGTCGCTTGAGGCCTGCCACCAACTGCTCGGAAACTTGATCATGACGCTCCCAGGCACGTTCAAGCCCTTCCTGTTTTACGAGCCGAAGTGACTCGGCAAGCGCGAAAATACTGTTGACTGGCGCAGTGTGGTGATAAGAGCGTTTACCGTTCTCAGACCAGTAACCGTTGATCAAACCCAGATCATGGAACCACGTGCTGACCGGGGTCTGGCGCTTATTAATCTTTTCAAGCGCGCGGTCTCCGATCGTGATCGGAGCGATACCGGCAACGCTCGACAGACACTTCTGCCCCCCGGAATAAGCGGCATCCAGGCCCCAGTCGTCTACGTAGAGCGGGGATCCCGCAAGCGAAGTCACGGTATCCACAATCGTCAGACATCCATGGCGGCGTGCAATATCTGCGAGCGTACGTGCATCCGACAGGGCACCGGTGGACGTCTCCGCGTGGACGAATGCTACCACCTTGGCATCGGGGTTAGCATTGAGTGCCTCCTCAAGCTTTCGGGGGTCAACGGGCTGACCCCATTCGTCATCGATCGTAACCACTTGTGCACCCAAGCGACTCGCCATCTCGGCCATCCGCTGACCGAAAACACCATTTTGCGCGACGACAATCTTGTCGCCGGATTCAAGCAGATTGATAAAGCAGGTCTCCATGCCGGCGGAGCCGGGACCGGAGACTGGAAAGGTAAGCCCATTCGTGGTCTGGAAAGCGTACCGCAACAGGTCTTTAACTTCCCCCATCAGACCTACAAAAGCCGGATCCATATGGCCAATCGCCGGTTGCGCAAGTGCTTGCAGCACCCGGGGATTAATTTCTGATGGGCCCGGACCCATCAGGGTTCTGATGGGTAAAGTCCGCACTGGCAAATCAATAACGCTTTCCATGGTCAAGCCCCCAAAAGACAATTCTTGTGGGCAAAGAGCATACGGCGATTGGACAAAGATAATGAGTGCGATTATTGATTCGCGGTATCAGGAAAAACTTATACCACTTGAAGGTCGCGGGATTTCGCCTAATTCCGCAGCCCAACAGACGAGATTGGCTTAAGGACGCTCGACCTGAAGGTACAGCAACTCTGTCCCGAGGGTCGCTCCGGCAAGTGCGGTAATTTCAGCGTGGTCAAAGGCCGGCGCTACTTCCACGATATCCATGCCTGCAATATCAAGACCTTTTAGACCACGAAGAATCTGCAGCGCAGTATTACTGGACAGCCCTCCCGCAACGGGCGTCCCTGTCCCGGGCGCAAAGGCTGGATCTAGACAGTCGATGTCAAAAGTCAGGTAAGCCTTGCGGCCTGCCACCCGTTCAACTATCCGGTCACTCACCGCCCTGCAACCACTGGTATGCACCTCGTCAGCATCCAACACCAAAAACTCGTGATTCGAAGCGTCGTACTCGGTTCGGATCCCTATCTGTACTGAAGCTGAAGGATCGATCAGCCCCTCACGGGGCGCTCGATAAAACATCGTGCCATGATCAAACTCACCTCCGTTCTGGTAAGTATCAGTATGGGCATCAAAATGAATGAGTGCCAACTCCCCATGCACCTCGTGGTGCGCTCTTAGCAATGGCAGGCTAATGAAGTGATCTCCGCCAAAACTCATGAGTGCTTTTCCCGAATGGATAATCTCTAGAGCACGATCATGCAAAGTCTGTGAGAAGGCAGCACTGTCTCCAGGTGGATAAATCAGGTCCCCGCAATCGACCATTTTGAGATGATCCGCCAGGGCATACCGCCAGGGCCAGCGGGCTTCCTCCCAACGCAGGTTACTAGAAGCTTGTCTAATCGCGGTCGGTCCGCTGCGGGTACCGGCGCGGCCGGTAGTCCCAAGGTCATAAGGAACCCCCAGTACCACGACATCTGCATCGCCGCCTGTCGCATCTGAACTGAGTGGCGCGCCAAGAAATCCAAAAAGATTGGAATACAAAGACACATCGTCCTGAATATCAATATCAGTCAAGGAATTTACCTATATGGCGTCGCGCTAAGGACGCTAAAGAAGCACTAGCCCTATCTTATAACAGCAGTTCCGTCTCTCCAGTATCCGGTGCGCCTGCCCTGCAACCGGCTTACTCAATCGGCCTTTGATCGTCGATCACTTTACCATCGTTAGGCAACTGGCCAGTTTCCACGAGTTCGACTTCACCGCGCAGTTTACAAACCTCCCGGATACTTTCTGCTACCGTTCGGGTGAAATCATCGCCGAGCCCTGACGCCGCCGTGACTTCACAGAGCATTTTCATCACATCCGCATTTTCAACGCGGCTGACCTCCAGGCGGGCCTGGCGAATCTCGTCATGGCGTTCGACAACTGCTGCTACCTGAGAGGGATGCACAAACATGCCCCGGACTTTGGTGATCTGGTCTGCCCTGCCCATCCATCCCTTTATACGGGGACTAGTCCGGCCGCACGGGCTGACACCCTCCATGGCCGCCGAGAGATCCCCCGTGGCAAAACGGATAAGCGGATACCCCGCCTTAAGCGGTGTGACCAGCACTTCGCCGACCTCCCCCGGATCAACGGGGTCCCCGGTCCCGGGACGGACAATTTCCAGCAGGATTTCTTCATCCAGAAGGAGTCCTTCCCGGCTTTTTGATTCATAACCGATCAGACCAACGTCTGCAGTGGCATAAGCCTGGAGCACATCGACACCACTATCGGAAAGTTCGGCACGTAAAGGCCCGGGCAATGCTTCGCCGGACACCAAACCCAGCTTCAGACTGGAGACATCCGCCTTCATCTCTTTTGCTTTATCCAGAAGAATCTTTAGAAAAGACGGGGTCCCCACATAAAAGTGCGGCCGAAGATGCGCCATGGCCTGCACCTGCAGTTCAGTCTGACCGACGCCTGCCGGAAAGACCGTGCAACCCAGCGCATGTGCGCCGCTTTCGAGCATAAAACCCGCCGGCGTGAAGTGATATGAAAACGTGTTGTAGACAAGATCGCCTTCGCGACAGCCGGCTGCATGAAGTCCCCGCGCCGTACGCCAAAAATCTTCTGAATCTGCCTGTGGCTCAAAGATGGCTCCGGGAGAGGCAAAAACCCGAGGCAGTCTCCTGCCTTTGAGGTCCGTGTACCCGCCCAGCGGCGGAACTTTGGCCTGGGCCTTCGCCATTTCTGACTTTCGGGTGACCGGCAGACGAGCCAACAAGACACGGTCTTTAATCTCTTCCGGGTCTACCTCTTGCAAAAGATCCGCGTACGCGGGAATGTTGACCTTAGCGTAGCGCAGTTGCTCACGAAGCTGCTCGAATTGCTGTGCTTCGCGTACCTGGGGTTCGCGCGTCTCAAGCCCATCAAAAAAATCGTTCATCTATATGCCGCCTGTATTGCATGACGTTGCTGAAGGCAACAGAACCCCCGAATGTCCGGCTCTGTGTTGGAGACAAGGTTTCCGGGAGCCAACCGGACTGCAGTCAACTAAGCCAGCGCTTTCGTCGGCGGTAGGCTTTGACGTTGCGGAAACTTCTGCGACCCTCACCGCTCACCCCGAGGTAGAACTCCTTCACGTCTTCATTTTCAGCGAGCGCCGATGCTTCTCCGTCCATCACGACCCGGCCATTTTCCAGAATATAGCCGTAATTCGCATAACGCAAAGCCATAGTCGTATTCTGCTCGGCCAAAAGGAATGTTACGCCTTCGGCCTCGTTCAATCTTTTGACAATCTCAAAAATCTCTTCGACCAACTGCGGGGCGAGGCCCATCGACGGTTCATCCAGCAGAATCACCGTGGGACGCGCCATCAGAGCGCGCCCGACCGCAAGCATCTGCTGCTCTCCGCCGGAGGTATAACCGGCCTGGCTGGTCCGACGCTCCTTGAGGCGGGGAAAGTATTGGTACACCAATTCGAGATCATCAGCGATCCCTTTGCGCCCGTCGCGCCGGGTATAGGCGCCGGTCAGCAGGTTCTCTTCTACGGTTAAATGTTCAAAGCAGTGTCGGCCTTCCATTACCTGTATGACTCCACGACGCACCAGTTCGTTAGGGGTCAGACTGTGCACGTCTTCACCCTTGAGGGTGATCGACCCTTTGGTCACAACGCCGCGTTCGGCGCCCAACAGGTTGGAAATGGCTTTGAGCGTGGTGGACTTGCCCGCGCCATTGGCACCAAGCAAGGCCACGACACCCCCTTCCATGACTTCGAGAGAGACCCCTTTAAGCACCAGGATCACATGATCATAGATCACCTCGATGTTGTTCACCGCCAGCAAAGCTTCACTGTTGGTTTCAGCAACGGCACTCATGAGGCCTCCCTCGTCATCATGTACGAAACCGGTCTCGAGCTAGCAGTCGCGAGGGGTTACGTTGTTTTCAGCCGCATACGCCGCTGAGTCTGCTTCGATAAGCGGACCAGTTACATCACGCAGCGGCTCGTAGAACTTCGAAACGATGTTCCACTGCTTGGCCTTTGCGTCCCACTGCTGCACGGCGACCTTGCCGGGACCTTCGTGGTTTTCACAGGTGATCTTTACCGGATAGGTAAAGCCGCCCAGACCCAACTCCTCAAGCCGCGCTTCATCTACTTCAAGGGCTTCAAAACCATCACGGACATGCTTACCAGTAACCTCGGTTATGCCGTGAATCTCCATCGCCTTGCGAATCGCTTCGGTGGTCCACATCGCACCAACCATACCCCGGTTGTAGAGCACCTCACCGATACGGTCGCGATCACCTTTGCCCAAGCCTTTGTCATAGACATGCTTGCGGATGTCGTCATGCACCGGAAATCCGCCACCAGGCGCATGGAATGCGCCGGAAAGGTACCCGTCTGCGGCTTCGCCCGCGGGCATGACATCATTCTCAGAGCCTGACCACCAGACACCGATGAAGTGATCCATCGGATAGCGTATGGAAGCAGCCTCCTTGATCGCAACCTGGTTCATCACGCCCCAGCCCCACATCAGCACCCAGTCCGGCTTTTCTTTCCGGATCTGCAGCCAGGTGGCTTTCTGTTCCTGTCCAGGATGATCCACTGGCAGTCCGCGGAACTCATAACCGAACTTCTCAGCCATGGCCTCCAGGGTCCGGATCGGTTCTTTGCCGTATGCGGAGTTATGGTACACGAGGTAAATCTTCTTACCTTTCAGGCCGTCAAAACCGCCTTCCTGGTCAGCGATGTACTGAACCAGCGCTGTCGCCTGACTCCAATAAGTCGCCGGGAAGTTGAACACCCATGGAAACACCTTCCCGTTGGCCGCGGACGTTCTACCGTAGCCCATAGAAAAGATCGGAACCTCATCCACTGCGGCCTTGGGAATCAACTGATAGGTGATGCCCGTAGACAGGGGCTGGATCGCGAGCGCGCCCGAGGGAGGCGTGTTCTTGACCTTCTCGTAGCACTCAACACCTTTTTTGGTGTTGTAGCCGGTTTCACAGTCGACATGCTTGATTTTGACGCCGTTGATACCGCCATCACGCTCGTTGAGCATATTCAGGTAATCGGTATATCCGTTGGCGACAGGAATACCGTTCGGCGCATAGGGGCCGGTACGGTAATCCAACGTTGGAAGCACCAGTTCGTAGGCATTGGCACCTGATGCAAACATCGGCAGGGCCAAGACCGCCGCAACGGCAACTCCGGTCAGTTTTCTAAGATTCATCAATAGCCTCCTCTTAGTGTTGTGGTTAATACAGCAACAGCAGTTTGCCGCTCCTTTTGCTCCCTAGTGTGGGAACGGCCAGAGCCGCAGTTTCTCCTTCGCAATCTGCCACAGCCGGGCAAGCCCATGCGGCTCCACGATCAGGAAAAAGATAATCAGCATACCCATTAGCAGAATTTCAACATGTCCGGCCATGCCTGAGTCAAAGCCCATACCGCCTACCATAATGTTTTTCAGCAGAATGGGCACCAAGACAATAAAGGCCGCCCCCAGAAAAGCGCCCAGAACACTGCCCAAACCCCCGATAATGATGATAAAGAGAACGTAAAACGACTGGTTAATATCGAACGCCTCCACGGGCTCCACAGCTCCAAGGTACACCGCGAAATACAGCGCGCCGGCGATACCAATATAAAAGGAACTCACCGCAAATGCGGAAAGTTTGGCCCGCAGGGGTCGTATCCCGATCAGTTCAGCTGCGATATCCATATCGCGAATCGCCATCCATTCGCGGCCAATTCTGCCGCGCACAATGTTCTTGGCACTCAACGCCAGCACACAAACCACCGTGAGGGTAAACAGGTACTTCGCGGCCGGCGTCGCCTCAGGACCGGTGATCCGGATACCGAAAAAGTCGATGGGCCTTACTGTAATCATGCCGGTTAGGTTGTAGTCATAAAACCAGCCGACCTTATTGAACATCCAGACCAGGAAAAACTGTGCCGCGAGCGTTGCAACAGCGAGATAGAAGCCTTTAATGCGCAGGCTCGGCAGTCCGAAGATCATACCGACGGCCGCCGTGATTACACCTGAGAACGCCAGCACGATCAGGAAATTCAACTCCGGGAAAAAGCCGACCAGTTTAAAAGACGCATAAGCGCCGACGGCCATGAAGGCCCCTGTTCCCAGTGATACCTGACCGCAGTAGCCCGTGAGGATATTCAAACCCAGGCCTGCGAGCGCATAGACCAGAAACGGCAACAACACTGCATTGGCCCAATACTGGTTAAGAAAAAACGGTATCACCAAAAAGGCTGCGGCGAGCACACCGATCACAAACCAGCGATCCTGGGCAATGGGAAATATGGCCTGGTCCGCGGGATAACTGGACTTAAGTTGACCGCTTTCTCGATAGAACATCGTCAGACCCTCTCGATGATACGTTCGCCGAATAGGCCTTGGGGTCTGAACAACAGAAAGCCCAGCGCCAGCATGTACGCAAACCAGTTCTCGATAGCGCCACCCACCATTGGGCCAATATAGACCTCGGCCAATTTTTCGCCCACGCCGATAATAAGTCCACCGACGATTGCGCCAGGAACCGATGTGAATCCGCCCAAAATCAGCACGGGTAACGCTTTCAGCGCGATCAGGGAAAGTGAGAACTGCACTCCGGACTTACTGCCCCACATAATGCCGGCCACCAGCGCCACGATTCCCGAGACCGACCAGACGATCACCCAGATTTTGTCCAGCGATATGCCAACGCTGAGAGCCGCCTGATGATCATCCGCCACAGCGCGAAGGGCTCGGCCGATACGGGTGCGCTGAAAAAAGATCGCTAACACCACCACCAGAACGGCTGCGGTTCCTGCAGCAAAAATTTCAAGCTTCTCTAAATAGAGGTTGAAACTATCCAGCAGCCAATCCGAAGCGCCCTGGGGAATACCAATATCAAGCGGCTTGACGTCGGAACCAAACAGAATATCGCCAAGCCCCTCCAGCACAAATGCGAGGCCGATGGTCGCCATGAAAAGGATGATTTCGTTCTGCTTGACCAAAAAGCGCAATACGGTGCGTTCGATCACCCACGCCAACACAATCATGACCACGATCGTGGCCGGGATCGCCAGCCACACCGGCAAAGTAAAACCGAAAACAGCAAAAAACCAGCCATCCTCTGCTAGAAAATCGTAAAGCGCCAGTGCCGCAAAAAGGGCCATAACCCCCTGCGCAAAATTAAAAATTCCGGAGGCCTTAAAGATCAGTACAAAACCCAGTGCGACGAGGGCGTACATGACGCCGGTCATTAGACCGCTGAGGATCACTTCCAGAAGAAAAATATCAAATGCCATCGACGAACTCCTCATCTACCAGCGCACGGGGGCAAATCGCGGTGGACTCAGTCATGACTGACTCCGAGATAGGCATCGATCACATTCTGATCGGCACGAACTTCCTCAGGTGTACCCTCGGCAATCTTGCGCCCGTAATCCAGTACTACTACCCGATCTGAGATATCCATCACCACGCCCATATCGTGCTCGATAAGCGCAATCGTGGTCCCAAATTCGTCGTTGGTCTCAAGAATGAACCGGCTCATGTCCTCTTTTTCTTCCAGATTCATCCCGGCCATGGGCTCGTCGAGCAACAGCAACTTCGGCTCGGCCGCCAACGCGCGGCCGAGTTCGACCCGTTTTTGCAGACCATAAGGCAGGCGGCCGACCGGCGTCTTACGGATAGACTGGATCTCCAAAAAATCAATCACGTGCTCGACAAACTCGCGGTGCTCAATCTCTTCCCGCTCAGCCGGGCCAATACGCAATGCCTGCCAAAAAAGGGACTTGCTCATATGGGTGTTGCGCCCGGTCATGATGTTATCCAGAGTACTCATACCCTTAAAGAGCGCAATATTCTGGAAAGTTCGGGCAATTCCGCCCGCTGCCGCGTCATGGGGGCGCATCTGCTTTCGCGCCTGCCCCTGATAAGTAATCGTGCCCTCCTGGGGGTGATAAAAGCCGTTGATCACGTTGAGCATGGAACTCTTGCCAGCGCCGTTGGGGCCGATAATTGAGCGGACCTCACCTTTGCGTATGTCAAAACTGACATCAACCAGTGCGTGGACTCCACCAAAAGAGAGCGATATTGCATCGACTTGAAGAAGAGTTTCGGTTGCTTGCTCGCTCAACATAATGACGGGCTACCTAAAAATGGTCGGGGATCTATGTTCCGGCAGGTCCATCAGACCACGAAGGCTAAAAGCGGGGTGTATCAATGTTCAGGCCGCTGCGCGCGTGCGCTCCGATGATACAGCGGCATCGCGAATCTCAAGATTCGCTTCAATCCGTCCCTGACGGCCATCCTCAAACATGACCTCAGTGCTGACAAAACAGTTTTCGCGTCCATTAAAAAGCGCATCAATGAGATCCCCATAGCGTTCGTTGATGATTCGCCGACGGACCTTTCGGGTCCGGGTGAGCTCTCCGTCATCAGGATCCAATTCCTTGTGCAGGATCAGAAAACGCCGAATCTGCGACGAGGAAAGATGGGAATCCTGGGCGAGACTCTGGTTCACCTGCTCGATACAGTCTTGTATCAGGGTATAGACCTTGGAATGTGCCGCAAGTTCCTGATAACTGGCGTAGGCCACATTATTGCGCTCGGCCCAGTTGCCCACGGCATCAAGATCGATATTAATAAAAGCAGTTACAAAATCCCTCTGATCACCAAAAGTGACGACTTCCTTAATTTCGGGGAAGAACTTCAGCTTGTTCTCCAGAAACTTTGGCGCAAACATGCTGTCGTCGGTCAGTTTGCCGACATCCTTGGCGCGGTCGATGATGCGGAGGTGACCTTCATCATCGAAGTACCCGGCATCGCCGGTATGCACCCAGTTATCCGGGGTCTTGGTTTCAGCGGTTGCCTCAGGATTCTTGAAGTACTCCTTAAACACCCCCGGGCTGCGGTAAACGACTTCGCCGTTGTCTTCGATCCGCACCTCAACGCCCGGCGGGGGTGTACCCACACTTTCAGAACGCACTAGCCCGTCAGGCTGCATGGTAATAAAGACAGTGGCCTCAGTCTGGCCGTAGAGCTGTTTGAGATTGATACCCAAAGAGCGATAGAACTCAAAAATCTCGGGGCCGATAGCCTCACCTGCCGTGTAAGCCACCCGAACCCGGCTTAATCCCAAGGTATTCTTGAGGGGTCCGTAGATCATCAACTCACCAAGACCATAATGAAAGCGATCCCAGGTCGAAACCGGCTGCCCGTCCATCAGAGCAGCGCCCGTCTTTTTAGCTACTTTCATGAAATGATCGAAGAGACTGCGCTTCAGTCGCCCAGCATCCTTCATACGGATAATGACACTGGTCAGCACGCTCTCAAAAACCCTTGGCGGCGCAAAATAAAATGTCGGCCCAATCTCGCGCAGATCCTGTGCGACTGTATCAGCACTTTCCGGGCAGCTGACGCAAAAACCTGCGACGAGTCCCATGGCAAACGAGAACGCATTGTCTCCAACCCATGCCATCGGCAGGTAGGCGAGCACCTCTTCGTCGGCAGTGATCTGGTCGAACGCGTTGGCATTGAGCGCGGTCACCAGAAGATTCTCATGCGACAGCACAACACCTTTCGGCCGCCCAGTCGTGCCCGAGGTGTAGAGGATGATCGCAGTATCAGACCCGGTGCCTTTCTGGATTTCTGAAACAACGGTCTCGGGGTTCGCTCCCAGAATCTCGCGTCCGCTCGCCATTACAGTCTGGATATCCATGACGATCTGCGGATCGTACTTGCGCAACCCCTTGGGATCACAATAGAAAATACGCTCCACCCTCGGACATTGCTCACGGATCTCGAGAGCCTTGTCTACCTGTTCCTGGTTCTCAGCAACGATAAAGCGCGCCTCGGCATGATCCACAACATATTGGATCTCCTGCGCAACCGAATCCTGGTAAGCCGGAACCGGGACACCGCCAAGGGACTGTGCGGCGAGCATGGCGCCATAAAGGCGCGGCCGGTTATCGCCAATAATGACAAGAGTATCGTTTCGGGTAAAACCAAGATGAGACAACCCTGCGGCGAAAGCAAACGCTTCCTCACCGATCTGGCCCAGCGTCCAGGTCTGCCAGATACCGTAGGCTTTCTCACGCATCGCGGGCCGTTCGGCATCGTGCTTGAGCCGCTGCAACAGCAGCTGCGGAAAAGTTTGCCCCTGCGAATCAGAAGAATCCGCCATGCTCTCTCCTAGGGTTAATCTGGGGTCCACCTATGAAGTTTCCCGATCTCACGGTCCGGGCTTAAGGGCGGCACCTATGCCTAAGAGTTTACTGTCATGAAACACTAAACGCGAGTACGGATCTAGGCCCCCGGAGGCTGTGGGCATTCTCCTCAAGTACTTCGACTTTTTCCGGTTCGGCTGGTGGAACGACTCTTTGCGAAACATCGCCCCCTGCTTCGTCGGTCGTCTCTAGCTCAATCTCCACAGAAGCAAGAAAGATCTTGCTTAGCAATGACCGAAGTCAGGAAATTGCCGATTAGAACGGAATATCGTCGTCGAAATCGCCACTTGGGGCGGAATCACGCTGCGGCGGACTTGCCGAAGGAGCGTCTTGCGAATCACCTCCGCCGCCCCCGCGTCCGCCTAGAAACGTCATTTCTCTCGCAACAATCTCCGTGGACCAACGATCATTTCCATCCTTATCCTGATATTTTGAGGTTTGAATTCTTCCCTCAATATAGACTTGGGATCCCTTTTTTAAATACTCACCGGCGAGTTCGGCCAGACGGCTAAATAACTTAACTCGGTGCCATTCCGTTCGTTCCTGTTGCTCCCCGGTATTTTTATCTTTCCACCGGTCCGAGGTTGCCACCGAAATACTCGCAATGGCATTGCCATTCGCCGAATAACGAATCTCTGGATCGTTACCCAAGTTCCCTACAATGATTGCTTTATTTACTCCAGCCATCAGTCAATATCCCTTTTCCGTTTACGATTTAATCACTAGTCTCTTATCAAAGCAGTATACCGCTGACCAAGCGAATGTCATCCACTCCTTTCAGATTTTGATGCTCTTTTTTGGCCAGTCTACGGTCGAAAATCCCTGTAAATGAGTATACCCTTGTTCGTTGGCAGTACAGCACTTGATAGGTGAACCTGGCGACTGCTGGTGTGCCGGACTCTATTGACGGGCATTTTCCCGTTGGCTATAAGGGGTAAAAGGAATAATAGTTGACTCACCCGTGTCTTCGCCCACCGGGTTCGGAGGAGAGAATGAGCATCACGGTTGCTGTTGACGTCCGCAGTGTTTCAAAAATTTTCGGTGCCGGCACCGGGCAGGAAGTTACCGCGCTCGATGATGTCTCGGTATCGATCGCGCAGAACGAGTTCTTCACTTTACTTGGCCCTTCAGGCTGCGGCAAAACTACCCTGCTTCGATTAATTGCCGGTTTTGAGCACGCCACCCATGGGTCGATCTTGCTCGAGGGGGCGGAGATCAGCGCACTGCCTCCATTCCAACGGCCAGTCAATACCGTCTTTCAGAACTATGCGCTCTTTCCCCACATGAGCGTTTCCCAGAACATCGGCTTTGGTCTTGAAATGCAAGGCCGGACCAAAGGCGAAGTAGCGGATACCGTCGGCGCAATGCTGAGTCTTGTGAAAATGGAGAACCTCAAGGACCGGCAGATTGATCAGATCTCTGGAGGGCAGCAGCAGCGGGTTGCACTGGCCCGGGCACTTGCGCCACGGCCAAAGGTATTACTTCTTGATGAGCCCCTTTCTGCGCTCGACTTGAAACTTCGAAAAGAGATGCAGGTTGAACTCAAACGCCTGCAACATGAAACGGGCATAACCTTCATCTTTGTTACTCATGACCAAGAAGAGGCGCTCACCATGTCCGACCGGGTTGCCGTCATGAACGAGGGCAGGATCCTGCAGGTCGGCGCGCCACATGAGATCTATAACCGACCCAACGATCGATTCGTTGCAGACTTTATCGGAGATACCAATTTCATCTCGGCTGAAATTATCGAACGTGACGAAAACGAGATCCGTATGCGACTCCCCAGTGGTATAGAGATAATGATCCCTGCGCCACCAGACCTGCCTCAGAGTGGTGAGATTACCCTCGCCATACGTCCCGAACAGGCGCGCATCGCCAGTGACGGCGATGCCGTATCAATTCAGGGCTCCCTGACCGATGAGATCTATATAGGCACCGATACTCAGTACTACATCGACATCGGGACGACCTCCCCCTTCGTCGTCCGGGTACAGAACGCCAATGGCGAAACACAGCGTATTCCAACAGGCACTAGTGTGGGCATATCTGTTGACGCGAAGACGATACAGATTCTTCGTGACTGAGCCATGAGCACCGAGCACATCAGCAATAACGAGTCTTTTGAGAGCCTCGAAGTACAGGCGTACCAGCGGGAGGTTCGTCGCAATTTGCTGCTCTCCACACCGGCACTGATCGTTCTTTTCTGTGCTGCGTCTGGGCCTTTACTTATCATGCTGGTCTTTTCCTTTCTGACGCCGGGAGACTATGGAGGGATCAAATGGCAGTTCTCCACCGAGGCATGGTTTCAGGTTGCCTTTTACCGGGACATCTTTGATGAGACTGTATCTATCGCAAACGCTCACGTCTCGATCTTCTGGCGCTCGATCAAACTGTCGTTCCTGACAACTCTGGTGGCTTTTGTACTGGGCTTTCCCACCGCCTACTTTATTGCGACCCGACCACCGGAAACACGCAGTCTCTGGCTTTTTCTTGTGACCATTCCGTTCTGGACGAATCTGTTGATCCGAACCTTCGCAATTCTGGAAATCATTCGTAACCAAGGTCTCGTGAATACCGTGCTCATCACGCTTGGAGTGATCGATCAGCCACTCGATATGCTTTACACCGACATCGCGATCCTGCTTGGCATGACATATGTATATATCCCACTCATGATTCTGCCAATTTATGCATCGATGGAGCGCCTTGATTTCCGCCTGGTCGAAGCCGCCTATGATCTGTACGCAACACGCTGGCGGGTTCTGGCTCGTGTCATCCTGCCCCTTGTCAAACCAGGGGTTGTTGCAGGATCTATCCTCGTCTTTATCCCCTCACTGGGTGCTTATGTAACACCACGCATCCTCGGCGGAGGGAAGCACCTGATGATCGGCAACCTGATCGAACTGCAGTTTGGTCAGGGTCGCAACTGGCCACTGGGGGCAGCGCTTTCGTTGACTCTGCTGGTCATCGTGATGGGGGCGCTTATGGTTTATGTCCGATCCGCGCAAAAAGAAGGCTCAGGTCATGGTCACTAACTCGCGTCCGTTTTCCATCAAACGTATGCCGGGCTTCAGCCTGCTGGCCCTCGCCTGCTTTTTTGCGCTCTATATGCCCCTTGCTCCGCTGGTCTTCTACTCATTCAATGCGGGCAATAACATTGCGCTCTGGGAGGGCTTGTCGCTGCGTTGGTACGTCGCTGCATGGGAAAACGATCTCGTCCAAAGTGCTGCGATCCGTTCGGTTGTTGTAGCCGTAATTGCCTCAGTAGTTGCGACTTCGCTGGCAACGATGGCCGCGCTCGGCACAACGCGTACACGACCCTACCGGGGTCAGACGTCGATTTATGCAATGGTCAATCAGCCACTGATGGTGCCCGAGATTGTGACCGCAGTCGCACTGTTGATCCTTTTTGCGCTTATCAAGGAGTCGACCGGATACCATGGCTACGCCTACCTCGTCAGCGCACACACCGCATTCTGTATCCCGTTCGCTTATCTTCCTATTCGCGCTCGTCTTGAGGGTATGGACCGTGTTCTGGAAGCAGCCGCAGCGGACCTTTACGCAACTCCGTGGCGTACCTTCACTAAGGTCACCCTGCCTTTGCTGCTGCCGGGCATTCTTGCAGGGGCGATGCTCGCTTTTGTGATCTCATTGGACGACGTGGTGATTACCGAATTCGTCAAGTCGGCAGGTCAGGACACCCTGCCAACATACATGCTTGGCCAATTACGGCGTACAATCACTCCCGAGATCAATGCTATTTCTACGGTACTGCTCGGTGTCTCTGTCGTAATGGTCGCTATCATATTTTTCTTAAGTCGAAAAAAAACCTGAGCGAGTCGCCATCTCATCAAGATCTCATCACCAATAAAACTATAGGAGGAAATCCATGAAGACTATATTCAACTCAATCCTCTCGAGCCTCGTGCTGGCCGTCAGCGGTGCAGCAATGGCGGCGGGGGAATTGAATCTCTACAACTGGGGCAACTACACAAACCCAGAACTCATCGAGAAATTTGAAAAAGAAACTGGTATCAAAGTCACCATTACAGACTATGACTCCAATGAAACAGCGCTCGCTAAGGTGCGCGCTGGGGGTCATGGATTTGACCTTGCCGTTCCTTCCCACAGTCATCTGCCTATCTGGGTCTCCGAAGGATTAATCGCAAACCCGCGAGTGGACCAGATGCCAAACTTTAAGAACGTGGCAGAAGAATGGCGCAATCCTGACTGGGACCCGGGTCGCCAGTACAGTGCACCTTGGCAGTGGGGAAGCGTCGGCGTTATGGTAGATACTTCGGTTTATGACGGCGACATCAACACTTTCGGAATCATTCTGGATCCGCCCGAAGAGTTGATTGGAAAAATCAATGTTGCACCTGAAATGAACGACGTCATTAGTTCAGTCCTTCTCTATCTTGGAGGAGAGGCCTGCTCAGGAGATAAAGAGCTACTGAAAAAAGCTCGTGACAAACTGGTCGAAGCCAAACCCAAGTGGAAATCAATGGACTATGGCGTCATTGAAAAGTTCGCAGGACGTGATCTCGCGGCGTCGCTCTATTGGAACGGCGCTGCCTTCCGCGCGCGGCTTAAAAATCCTGATGTCCGGTACGGATACCCGAAGGAAGGTTACTCACTTTGGGCCGATGCGGTCGTGCTTTTGAAAGACGCCAAGAACGTGGAAGAAGCCAAGACCTTCATGAACTTCATCATGGCGCCAGAGAATGCAGGACTGATGTCTGCGTTCGCCCGATATGCCAACAGTATTGTCGGATCAGAGAAGTACATGCCTGAAGATATGGCAACGGCCCCTGAGGTTGTTGTTCCGGCAGAGTTTATCGGAGCTGGCAAGTTCTATCCTACTTGCTCACCAGAAGTCCAAAAGATTTATACAGCAATCTGGACCGAACTCCAGAAGTAACCCACCACACCCAGGCCGACCAAGTCGGCCTGGGTGATTCTTTGTCTTAATCATGACCGCTATGAAAGGGTTTCCCATTGCCCCCGACAAACGGGTACCACGTGACGAATGGGATCGCGCACCCTGGAATCGCTGGTCGTTCCAGCACATACGTGAAATTCTGCCGACGACGGAAGTCTGGCGTGGCAACGGTCCGATCTGGGAGTTTCAGGAAAAACATGTTGATCTCGACCCTGTGGCCTTTACCAGTCAGTCAGGACAACCCACCACGGTAATCGACTGGCTGTCGCAGAACTATGCCGACGGCATTGTAGTGCTGCATGGAGGCGAGATCCGCTACGAGCGCTACTTCAACCAGATGACCGAGCGCACGCTGCATCTGTCCCAGTCGATGGCGAAATCGATAACCTCGGCAGTCGCAGGTATTTTGGTCTCACGCGGTTTGTTGGATCCTGAAGAGTGCATTAGCACTTACCTTCCAGAGCTGAAAGCAACCGGATGGAAAGGTGCCAAACTGCGTCATGCACTCGACATGACTTCCGGCGTGCGTTATGTCGAAGATTACGAGGCACTGGACTCGGACATCGCAGCAACCGATGTCGCCTCGGGCTGGCGCCCAGCACAGCCCAATGTCCCGTACTTCCAGTGTATGTGGGACCAGATTCTGAGCCTCAAGGACACCGTCCGTGAACACGGTGCGCTTTTTGAGTACCGCTCGATTGAAACCGATGTGCTGGCGCACTGCATGGAACGGGTGACACAGACCCGCCTTGCGGAACTCATCAGCCGAGAGCTCTGGCAACCGCTTGGTGCGCAAGAGAGCGCCTGCTTCACGGTCGATGGCGCAGGCTACCCTCTGGCTGATGGTGGTTTCAATGCCGCGCTGCGCGACTATGCCCGGTTTGGTCAGATGCTATGCAACGGCGGTGTCGGAAACGGCCAACAGATCATACCGCGGGAATGGCTGCTGGATAGCTTCGACACGAATCCTTCGCTCTTCAGTGACGACAACAATATGGATCTCGATAACGGGGCTTATCGAAACCAGTTCTGGATCAGGGACATCGAGCGGCGGATCCTGATGGCACGAGGCGTGTTCGGGCAGATCATCTACGCCGACATGGACAACAGCCTGACCATTGCCCGCTTAGCAAGTTGGCCTGAATTTGTCTCCAGCGAACGAAAAACCGATGATCTGCGGGCATTCGATGCCATTACCCATTTCCTCACGGATCAATAACATGAGCGATCTTGAACTTTGTTACCTGCCGGCCACCGAAGCGATTGCCCGGTTCAAGGCTAAAACCCTATCCCCTGTTGAACTGCTGGAAGCACTAATCAAGCGGGCCGAAGAGGTGGAACCCGTCATCAACGCGTTCACCTATCGTCACTTTGATGAAGCGATGGACAAGGCTAGAAAGGCAGAAGCGAAATACGCCTCCGGCGAGCGCACCAGAGCCCTTGAGGGACTGCCCATCGGCATCAAGGATGAAAGCTTCATTAAAGGTAAGCCGACATCGAGCGGCTCTCTTATTATGAAAGACTTTGTGGCAGACAAAACCTCGGTTGGCAACGAGCGGATAATGAGGGCCGGCGGGATCGTGCATGCTCGGACTGCAACCCCAGAGTTTTCCGCCGCCTTCTGTACTCAGTCCCGACTGTGGGGAGCCACTCGGAATCCCTGGAACCCAGAGTTCACGCCGGGCGGCTCTTCCGGCGGCACCGCGGCCTCGCTTGCCGCCGGCACCAGCGCCATTGCTTCGGGCTCTGATATTGCTGGATCGATCAGAAATCCAGCCGGATGCTGTGGCTTAGTCGGTTACAAACCTCCATACGGCCGCAACTCCGACGACCCGCCGTTTAACCTGGATTTTTATTGCCACACAGGCCCTCTCGCACGAAATGTCAGCGATGCCATCGCGCTACAGAACGTCATGTGCGGACCGCACCCCAAGGATATGGCGAGCCTTCGGCCCAAACTGCGTCTGCCCGCGCAGTATCTGCCGATCAAAGACTGGAAGATTGCCTTTTCGATGGATCTCGGTTTCTTTGAAGTTGATCCTGACGTTCAACAAAACACACTGAATGCCCTGGATGTATTTCGAGACTTAGGCGCAACGGTCGAAGAAGTTGACATCGGCTGGGATCACCGGGTGCTTGACGCGGGCATGGCATACCTGAAACATATCTTTGGGGCTTACATGGCAACTTACCTTGAGGACCATGCTGACAAAATGACAAACTATGTGCGTCAATGGGCCGAGGAGGCACAGAAATCAACTGCAGTGGAATTTCTGCAAACCCTGGAAGTTGCTAACGAGATGTATGCGACCGTCGGACCCCTGCTGGAGAAATATCAGGTACTTGTCTGTCCGACCAACGCACTGCCGGCAGTACCCGCTGATTTTGACCACTCGCAGGATACGCTCATGATTAACGGCAAGAGCGTGAACCCAGTTTTGGGTTGGCCGATGACCACGCCCTTTAACTCCTTAAGTCGTTGCCCGGTCCTGACGGTACCCACAGGACGTGCCAGTAACAGCGTTCCGACCAGTATTCAGATTGTCGGGCGCACCTATACTGATAAGGATGTCTTTCAGGCCGGCATGGCATACGAATTCGCCGCACCCAAATGGTTCACAGCCGAAGGTCTCAGACCGGATATAGGCGATGCCTGAAACCCGCTGTCTCCCCGGCCGGGAAACGATATCGCTCGCCAACTGGCGGCAGAGCCCGTACAACCGTTTCTCGTTTCATCATGTGCGTGAAGTCATTCCAACCGCTGAGGTGAAAGGGGCGCATCAGCCCTTGGCGTTCTCCCATAACCTCATTGATCCCGCGTGGCTTTCCCGCGAACTGAAAGAGCCTGATCTTTCGGCAACGCTTAAAGCCTCTAGCACCGATGCTTTCCTTGTCGTCAGGCAAAACGAAATTGTTTTCGAGTGGCATGCCGATCATTACCAGGATCAGCAACCACACATTCTTTTTTCAGTCAGTAAGTCAGTGACCGGACTTCTTGCCGGGATCCTGGAGTCTCAGGGGCTTATCGACCCGAAGGCACAAGTTGGCGATTACCTTCCTGAAGCCAAAGACAGCGGATATGGCACCTGCACGGTTCAGCATGTTCTTGATATGCAGGCCGAAATCGACTTTGTCGAGGATTACCTCGATCAGACTGGATCCTTCGCCCGCTACCGGGCGGCTACCGGATGGAATCCTCTATCGGTATCGACCGCCCAACCTGAAGGGCTTGCTGCATTCTTAATGTCACTAAAAGGGACGGGGAAAGCTCACGGACAGATCTTCCGCTACCTTTCTCCCAACTCGGATCTTCTTGGCCTGATCCTCGAACGTGCCGCCAACGCGGGTTACGCAGATCTCCTGTCGAAATACCTGTGGCAACCGCTTGGGTGTGCGCACAGTGCGTATGTCACCGTCGATCACAAAGGAGCGGCCCGTTCGGCTGGGGGGCTGTGTGTGCATCCCTCGGATCTTGCACTGCTCGGCAGCGCTATCGCGAGGGCGGCCTCGGGTGAGGGTCATCCCGCGATCCCCCCCGAATGGATCAAAGATACCCTATCGGGCGGCGATGTCGATGCCTGGCAGTCGGGGGAATTTGTGAACCTTCTACCCCAGGGGGTCTATCGTAATCAGTGGTATCTGAGCGATACTGCCTCACCCGCGATACTCGGCATTGGAATTCATGGCCAGTGGCTATATATCGACCCGAAGACGCAAATCGTCATCGTAAAATTTTCCTCAGAGGCGCAGCCGGTCGACGAGTCTCTCGACATCAAATTAATTGGCTTCTTCGGCGAAATCTGTCGCGCGTTGTCCTGAGCTTGCCAGTCACGCCCGGAGCCAAACTGATGGGCTCCTTTATTTAAGTGGAAGCACTCCCGGAACGGCATGCGCCTGCTGTAGATCAAAAGAACTGTCGTCAACGCGGATATAGGCAATGCGATCCTGAGGCAACACGGTGACATGATCCACCCCGCGCAGTGCGCCCAACTGCAGCTCAAGGGACTTGAACTCCACCACCGCCTCACCATCGAGTCGCAAAGTCACACTATTTCGAAGTTCAGGGGTCGCGCCGGTAAACGCCAACACCAACCAGACGAGGGTTGCCAACGCGCAGAAGGCGAAGACACCCTCTCCTCCAAACATTCCGAGTACGATGCCGCCTAAGGCGCCGCCGAAAAATACCCCGGCAAATTCAAACGTGTTGTAGACCCCAATTGCGGTTCCCTTGGCATACCCCGGCGCCAACCGGGTCATTAATGACGGCAGCATCGCCTCTAGAAGATTGAAGCCGACAAAAAAGAATAAAAGACCCGTGAGCAGAAGTTTCGCCTGATCCATGCCGCTCAATAGCGCTAGTTGCCCAGCAAGCAGGATAGCGATCGCCAGACGGAAGACCCAAAACGTTCGCTGGCGGCGCATTCCCATAATCAGTAGAGGTGCCATCAGCAGAACAGAACCGATTAGCACCGGGATATAAACCTGCCAATGGGCGTCTCGTTTGAGTTCAAGCGTATCCACCAGGGCAAACGGAACCACGACGAACACAGCGGTCAGCACCATATGCAGAATAAAGATACCAAGATCGAGTCGCAAAAGATGCGCGTTGGCAATGACCTCACGGAAATAGACGAGCGTCGCTCTTGAGCCCGGATCCCGGACCGCATGCTGAGGGGTGGGCACCCACCAGATGATGACCGCACCGCAGCCCAATGCCAGTACAGCGGTTAACCAGAAAATACCGCTGACGCCGATCCATCGGTCCAGCGCCGGTCCTGCCATAAGTGCGATCAGGAACGATGCCCCGATACTCATCCCAATCAACGCCATTGCCTTGGTACGCTGCTGTTCCCGAGTCAGATCTGCAACCAGTGCCAGCACGACGGCCGCAATCGCACCACTACCCTGCAACGCCCGGCCGATGATGATGCCCGTCAGAGTGTCGGAAACGGCTGCCACGATACTGCCGAACGCGAATATCAAAAGCCCTAGAATAATCAGCGGCTTTCGTCCAAAGCGGTCTGACAAGGCACCAAAGGCGATCTGAAAAAGTGCCTGAGTCAACCCATAGATACCAACCGTAAGCCCGATTAGGAACGGAGTTGCCCCGTCCAGTTGGGCGGTGTACAGCGCGATCACGGGCAACACCAGAAACAGTCCGAGCATGCGCAGGCTGAACACTCCTGCCAGGGCAGCTACCGACCGCCGCTCGGAGCGATTCATTGGAAATTTCTCAGTGCGTAACGTCAACCGCGTCTATCCAGGATGGAGATCCAGTACCCCGGTCTGGCTGTGACGGTATTGCACGCGCCACAGCACAGGCCTCACCAGCAAAACATGAAAAGCCTTTGAACCCGGGGACACAAGGGACGTAATATTAACAGTTTGCCTTTTCGCAACCCAGCAACCATGCGCAACATCAAAATCCGCGGGGCTCGAACCCACAATCTGCAGAGTGTCGACATCGACCTGCCTCGCGACAAACTGATCGTGATTACGGGCTTGTCTGGATCGGGGAAATCCTCCCTGGCCTTTGACACTGTTTATGCCGAAGGCCAACGCCGCTATGTAGAGTCGCTGTCGGCCTACGCGCGCCAATTCCTCTCGCTAATGGAAAAACCGGATGTCGATCTCATCGAAGGTCTGTCACCCGCAATCAGTATCGAGCAAAAAGCGGCATCTCATAATCCCCGATCTACGGTCGGCACCGTGACGGAAATATATGACTACCTTCGCCTTCTGTACGCCCGAGTCGGCGAACCCCGATGTCCAGATCACGGAGTCACCTTAGCCGCCAGCACGGTAAGTGAAATGGTAGACCGAGTCCTGGCGCTCGATGAGGGTACTCGGATCTTGCTCCTGGCGCCGGTCGTCCAGGACCGCAAAGGGGAATACCAGCAGCTGCTGAAGAGCCTGCTGGGTCAGGGCTTTATCCGTGCACGGATCGATGGTGTCGTATACGAACTCGATACTCCGCCTGTGCTCGACCGCAAACGCAAACACAGCATCGATGTGGTTGTAGATCGCGTAGTAATCAAGTCCGACATTGCCCAGCGACTGGCTGAGTCATTTGAGACCGCGCTTGCGGTTGCTGATAGCCTCGCGCTGGTACAGGTACTGCCCGCTGATGATGGGGACAAGGCCCAGGAGATGCTCTTCTCCGCTCGTTATTCCTGTCCACACTGCGGATACAACCTCACGGAACTCGAGCCCCGGCTCTTTTCTTTCAACAACCCAGCCGGGGCCTGTCCGGACTGTGATGGCCTCGGAGCCCGTCAGTTCTTTGACCCCGAACGGGTCATTCATGATGAAACCTTGAGCCTGGCAGCGGGGGCGATTTCAGGCTGGGACCGGCGTAACGCCTTTTATTTTCAAATGCTGAACTGTCTCGCCGAACATTACGACTTCGATGTCGAGAAGCCCTTTCGCCGCCTGCCGAAGAAAGTCCGGGACATCATTCTTTATGGCAGCGGCAAGGAAAAAATCAGCTTCAGTTACCTACGCTCACACGGGAGGCGTTCGCGACGACGGACACACAGTTTCGAAGGGGTCATCCCCAATATGGACCGCCGCTACCGGGATTCTGAATCCAATACGATCCGCGAGGAACTCTCCCGCTATGTCAACACCCAACCCTGTGAAAGTTGCCAAGGCAGCCGTCTCAAAACAGGTGCCCGTCATGTATTTGTAGGCAGTCAACCGGTCCATCAGGTGACCGCGATGCCGATTGAATCCTCACTTGAGTTTTTCGACACCCTTTCCCTGCCCGGGCACCAGGGTGAAATCGGCGAGCGTATCATCCGTGAGATCAGCGAGCGCCTGCGCTTTCTGGTGAACGTCGGTCTCGAATACCTGACGCTAGACCGTACGGCGGAGACGCTGTCTGGCGGGGAGGCGCAGCGAATCCGCCTCGCCTCCCAGATCGGTTCCGGGCTGGTGGGAGTCATGTACATTCTTGATGAACCTTCCATCGGACTTCACCAACGAGACAACCAGCGACTGCTCGATACGCTGTTTCACCTGCGGGACCTGGGCAACACGGTGATGGTGGTCGAACACGACGAAGAGGCAATCCGCAGCGCCGATCATATTGTCGACCTCGGCCCGGGCGCCGGGATTCACGGAGGACGCGTGGTGGCCCAGGGCAGCGTACAGCAGGTCCTTCAAGCGCCCGAATCGGTTACTGGCCAGTATCTTGCCGGCACTCAGACCATCGATGTCCCCAGCCAGCGCACCAAGCCCGAGCCCGGCAGGGAACTCGTCATCCGCGGCGCGACCGGTAATAACCTTAACGGCCTTGATGTGTCACTCCCGGTAGGTCTCCTGACCTGTGTGACGGGAGTCTCGGGTTCGGGCAAGTCCACTCTCATCAATAACACGCTCTACCCTGCCATGGCCCGGCATCTGCATTCGAGCCGGCAGCAACCGGCGCCACATGATGGGATTGAGGGCCTTGAGCAGTTCGACAAGGTCATTGATATTGACCAGAGCCCGATCGGACGCACTCCCCGATCCAACCCCGCCACCTACACCGGACTCTTTACCCCAATACGGGAACTCTTTGCAGGCGCGCCCGAATCGCGTGCTCGCGGGTACAAGGTCGGACGATTCTCCTTCAATGTGCGTGGCGGACGCTGTGAGACCTGCCAGGGTGACGGACTGATCAAGGTGGAAATGCACTTTCTGCCAGATATCTATGTGCCGTGTGACAGTTGCCAGGGCAAACGCTATAACCGCGAAACACTCGATATCCGGTACAAGGGTCGCACCATCCATGAGGTGCTCGACATGACCGTTACCGAAGCAGGAGAATTTTTCGCCGCGATTCCTGTCATTAAACGCAAACTCGACACGCTGCTTGCGGTTGGACTGGGTTACATCCGCCTCGGGCAAAGCGCAATCACACTCTCAGGTGGCGAAGCACAGCGTATCAAACTCTCAAGAGAACTCTCCAAACGTCCGACCGGGCGGACCCTGTACATTCTCGACGAACCTACTACCGGCCTTCACTTTCACGATATTCGCCAGCTTCTAGGCGTACTCCATCGTCTGCGTGACCAGGGCAATACTGTGGTCGTGATCGAACACAACCTTGATGTCATCAAGACTGCTGACTGGGTCGTTGACCTTGGACCGGACGGCGGTCTGCGTGGAGGAAAACTCGTTGGCACGGGTACACCTGAAGACCTCGCGCAAGTTGCCAACTCCTACACAGGCCAGTTCCTCAAGGATCTTTTGGAACAGCGTATCGCCTCCTGATCGAGGAGAGATCGGAAATTCGCACAAATCACCGGTACTCACTCTCACGGTCAGACCACCTGACCAAAGATTACAGGTTGGCAACCCCTCCTGTGGTACTGTGCTTTGCAAATTAAATCGGTAGTTGTTTCGCCCGGTGGAATAAGTTGTCAATGGGCTCTGCTGAGAAATGCGTAATGGTGGATTCCCTTCCAGATACAGATCTTGACCCGCTTGAGACTCAGGAATGGCAGGACGCCTTAAGCGCGGTTATCGAACGTGAAGGCCAGGAGCGTGCTCACTTTCTCCTTGAGACCCTGATCGATCAGGCCCGGCGCAGCGGCACTCACATTCCCTTTCGACCGACGACGGCATATCTCAATACCATCCCCGCGGCCAGTCAGGCCACCAGTCCCGGGGATCCCGCAATCGAATGGCGGATCCGCTCTCTGATACGCTGGAATGCACTCGCCATGGTGATGCGGGCTAATCAGACCAGCAGTGAACTGGGTGGACACATCGCAAGTTTCGCGTCGGCCGCCACACTGTACGATGTGGGCTTCAACCATTTCTGGCGTGGTCCGGAGACTGAACACGGAGCGGATCTTGTCTTCTTCCAAGGGCACTCGGCGCCGGGAGTATATGCCCGCGCTTTCCTCGAGGGCCGTTTGACCGAGGGGCAACTCGAAGGCTTCAGGCAGGAGGTCGAAGGCAAAGGTCTTTCCTCCTATCCCCATCCCTGGCTAATGCCCGATTTCTGGCAGTTCCCCACCGTGTCGATGGGTCTTGGACCAATACAAGCGGTTTACCAGGCGCGCTTCATGCGCTACCTGCAAAATCGCGAGTTCACTCCCCACTCGGACCGTAAAGTCTGGGCCTTTATGGGTGACGGTGAAATGGACGAGCCTGAGTCGACAGGGGCGTTGGGCCTCGCCGGACGGGAACGCCTTGATAACCTGGTCTTTGTCATTAACTGTAATTTGCAACGGCTCGATGGGCCGGTGCGGGGCAATGGCAAAATCATTCAGGAACTGGAAGGCACCTTCCGGGGCGCAGGATGGAATGTCATCAAACTGGTCTGGGGCTCGTACTGGGACAAACTTCTGGCACGGGATACCCAAGGACTGCTGAAACAGCGGATGGAAGAAGCCCTGGATGGTGAATACCAGGCCTTCAAGAGCAAGGACGGCGCTTTTGTCCGGGAACATTTTTTTGGAAAATATCCGGAACTTGCGGCAATGGTAGCCAATATGACCGATGAAGATATCTGGCGGCTAAACCGGGGTGGCCATGATCCGCACAAGGTCTATGCGGCTTACGCTCAAGCTGCCGCGCACCGGGGCCAACCGACGGTGATACTAGCCAAAACGGTCAAGGGATATGGCATGGGAGAATCCGGTGAAGGCCAGAACATCACCCACAGCCAGAAGAAGATCACGGACGAATCATTGCTGGAGTTTCGTGACCGATTCCGCATTCCCCTCGAAGACGAAGCTGTGCTCGCCTGTAAATTTTTTCACCCGGGTGATGACAGCC
>JBMUHF010000036.1:0-6879 GCA_050302555.1 Arenicellales bacterium
TTGCACGTTTCGAACCCGTGTCGATGGTAGTGAATCCGCAGGACAGGGAGGCGGCGCAGGCGGCTTTGGGCAGCGACATCACGTGTGTCGAGATACCAATAGACGATGGTTGGTTTCGTGATAACGGGCCCAATTTTCTCATCAACGGTCAGGGTGATGTTGCCGCTGCCTGCTTTGTATTCAACGCCTGGGGTGGTAACTACGAGCCTTTTGAAGACGATGCTAAAGCCGGACCCAGATTGCTATCACAACTGGAACTGCAGATGTACCAGTCCAGAATGACCGCGGAAGGGGGCGGGATAACGGTGGATGGTGAAGGTACGCTCATCACCACGGAAACCTGCTTTTTAAATCCCAACCGCAATCCGGGCTGGAGCAAGGGTGAGGTGGAGGCGGAGTTGTGCCGGATGCTTGGTGTCACTAAAGTGATCTGGATTCCAGGGGACCCCGACGAGGACGAGACCAATGGCCACGTCGATGGCCTGGCGGCTTTTGTGGGTCCGGGACGGGTGTTGGTCGAAGCAGCGTTTGATCGTGCCCACCCACGCTACGACGTTCTCATGGAGAATCGACGTGCCCTCGAGGGACAGACGGACGCGAAGGGACGTTTGCTGGATCTGATCTTTATAGAAGACGCATGGCAGTGCGTCGAAGGCGATCGTTTTTGCGCCTCCTATATCAATAGTTATATAGCCAATGGTGCAGTCATCATGCCGTCGTACGGCCTGCCTGGCGATGACCGAGCGAAAGCGGTTTACCAAAAGCTGTTTCCCCAGCGGGAGGTCGTTTCATTACGGATCGATAATATCGCCCCGGGTGGCGGTGGCATCCACTGTATCACCCAACAACAGCCCGACCGTAACGCGTCTTAGACCCAGATTCGCTAAATCTTATGAAGACATGGCGTAATAACCAAAATATATTGGACGCTACGACATGTGACTGCCATCATTTAACTACCCCTACGAGAGCCTCTCGATTCGGGGAGCTGATAAAACTGAGACCTGGAAACGAATAAACAAATGACAGCAACTGCCTCATCGGGGGATCGTTACTTCGACATTCATGTGTTCTGTTGTGTCAACGAAAGGGCGCCGGGACATCACCGAGGCTCGTGCAGCGCACGGGGATCGGTAGCGCTTCAGGAGTATATGAAAGCGCGGAGCAAGGAACTCAAGATCAATCAGCGGATCCGTGTGAACAAATGCGGTTGCCTTGACCGGTGTGAGCTAGGTCCGGTGATGGTGATCTATCCTGAAGGAATTTGGTATCACTATCAAAGCCGCGAGGATATCGATGAGATTCTCGATACGCATGTGATACATGGTCGTAACGTAGAGCGGTTGCTGTTAAAGCCGGAGCAGAAGATTATGGATCCGGAGGTGTCAGAGCGTATCGAACTCAACGTCAGTCATGTTGATGAGTACTCTCATGATATCAGCCGCTATGAACTGATGGGTGAGGATGGCAAAGATCTCCCGCCGTTTGAGCCTGGCGCCCATATCGATCTTTTTACCGGCGACGGTCTGAGGCGCTCATATTCTCTTGCGGGAGACCCAGCCGTGCGCGACCGATACGTATTGGGGATTCGCCGTGAGCGAGCAAGTCGGGGCGGATCCGACTGGCTGCTGGATCATCTGTCCGTAGGAGACCGGGTTGAGGCCAGTCTTCCCTCGAACAACTTTCCTCTGGACCAGACGGCTGCACGGCATACGTTTATTGCGGGCGGCATCGGTGTGACGCCAGTGATGGCGATGGGGCATCAGCTCCGTCTGCAGGGCACCGACTTTCATTTGCATTTCTGCGCGCCTGATGAGTCGCATGCGCCGCTGTTGGACGAGGTCCGGTTAATTTTCGGTGATAGCCTGAGCCTGCACCTGGACAATGGTGATCCTGCCAAGGGAATTGACCTTGATCATTTGCTCAAGACCCCAAAGCCCGGCGAGCACGTCTATGTTTGCGGCCCCTTGGGACTGGTTGCCAGTGTCCGAGAGAAAGCATCACATTGGCCTGACGGCTCGGTACACTGGGAGCCGTTTACCCCGGAGCCCACTGAGAACACTCAGGAAAACGAAGCCTTCGAGGTAGTGCTGTCGCGCCGGAATATGCGTCTACCGGTGACACCAGAAAAGACCATACTGGAGACGGTGCGCGAAGCCGGGGTTGAGATTGAATCCTCCTGCGAGGACGGCTTGTGTGGTTGCTGCAGAATCCGCCTGCTTGGTGGAGCACCAGAGCACCGCGATCTCGTGCTGACGGATGCCGAAAGAGAGTCGTCCAAAGAGATTATGATTTGCATTTCCCGCGCGAAAGCTGGCGAGGTGCTGGTACTCGATATCTGATCTAGCTTTGAGACTGTTCCAGCATCTGTGGGATGTACTGCTCCCAGCCGATTGCCATAACATGCACGCCTTTCGTCACGGAACGGAGTTCCTGTATGGTGTTCGCAGCGATCTCGATACTGATTTGGGAAATGGCTTCTTTATCGTCACCTGCTCCCGCAATTTTCTCTATGAGGTGATCCGGTATCTCCACACCCGGGATGCGGTCGTTCATGTATTGCGCCATCTTCACCGATTTGATCGGGATAATCCCTGCGAGAATGGGTTTGGGTGAGTCGGCTTTCTCCAGAAAGTTCGAAAAGGCGTCAACGTCGTAAACCGCTTGCGTCTGGAAAAATTCAGCCCCCCCGTCAATTTTTCGGTGAAGGTTTTCAATCTCGGCATCAGGATCACTGGCCCCCGGATTGACAACGGCACCAGCAAAGATTTCTGTATTTCTGTTAAGGGCATTACCGTTGAGATCGGTTCCATTGTTGAGCGCCTGTACCGCCTCAAGCAACTGGGAAGCAAAGAGATCAAAAACCGGCTTGGCGTCAGGGTGATCTCCGTTTTTTGGAGGATCACCCCCCATGAAGACTAGATTTGATACACCTAAGGCGCAAGCGCCAAGAATACTCGCCTGAATGGCCAGGCGATTTTTGTCACGGGAGGTCATCTGCACGATCGGTTCGACACCCTGATCCAGCATTAGGTGGCCGACCGCCACCGGATCCATGGCCATTCGCGCGGCATGGGACTCAGTCAGGTTAATGGCGCTGACATACGGCTTCAGCAGGGCCGCTTTTTCAAGCAGTGGAGCGAGATCCAGCCCCTTGGGCGGCGTCAACTCACTGGTCACGACAAAATCAGAAGATTGCAGGGCCTTTGAAAGTGCGCTCATGTTGTCCTCGATCACTCAGGGTGGATCAGTCTCGGGTCAATGTAATAAGTTGGGAAGGCATCATAAAGTATCGACTCTCAGGGTCAACCGCCTTGTCTTTGCCAAGGCGTCCAGACTCCAATGCAGCATTGTCTGCCGACAGTCGAAGGGCTCAGAAGTCCCCGATACCAGTGATTGTGCCTGTATTGGGCTGTCGGTTAGCCTTGGCGCTTTATCGGGACAGCCTTAGAGTATTCCTCTTATTGATTCTCTGGGTGAGTGATCAGTGAAAGTGGACATCATAATTATTGGCGGTGGCATCGTTGGCTCAAGCATTGCCTACCATCTTAGCCAGTTGCCCGGTGCCGGCACGGTGCTGGTGCTTGAGCGTGATGCCACGTACACCCGTGCCGCAACACCGCTTGCCAATGGCGGTATCCGCAGGCTGTTCAGTCTTCCCGAGAATATCCAGATGGCCGACTTTGGCCTGTCCTTCTATCAGGATTTTGCACAGCATATGAAAGTGGGTGAGCAAAATGCCGATATTGGCTTCAGGCGCCAGGGGTATCTTTTTATCTCAGACAATGGTGGCGCCCAGCAGATGGAAGAGAACTACCGACTACAGGAGTCGATGGGTGTCCCAGTGGAGCTTCTGAGTCCAAGTCAGCTCACAGAGCGTTTTCCGTCGCTCAAGCAGAACGGTGTCGATGTTGCAGTGCTGTCGGATCATGATGGATGGATCGATCCTTATGCCGCCTTGATGGGTTTTCGCCGAAAGGCCATCTCCTGCGGCGTTGTCTATGAGGAGGTCGAAATTACGCACCTGGAAACGGCGGGCAGTGCGGTTCGTCGGGCATACGGTGCAGACGGTACCGTCTTCGAAGCCGAGGTCTTTATCAATGCCACCGGTGCGTGGTGTGCCGAACTTGCAAAGACGGTAGATGTTGCTTTACCCGTCGAGCCGATGTCGCGGGAAAGTTATTTCTTTCGCTGCAACGCGTCTGTTGAGCCGCTACCGTTTATCAAGACCGAAACGGATCTGGCGTTTCGCCCGGAAGGCCAGGGGTATGTTGGGGGTGTTCCCGATTGGTCGGAGAAGCCCGGTTGGAACTTTACTGTTTCTCCAAGTCGCTTTGACGAGGTGGTCTGGCCTGCGCTCGCCGATCGGATTCCGGCAATGCAGTCACTCAAGCTGGCGACAAGCTGGCGGGGACATTATGCGCGTAACGTGCTTGATTATTCCCCGATTCTCGGACCCTGTGCGGGGGCGCTGGATAATTTTTACCTCGCCAACGGCTTTTCTGGCCACGGGATCATGCATGCACCGGCGGTCGGGCGAGGTCTTGCGGAGCATGTCGTTCATGGCACCTATGACACACTTGACCTTAGCTGTTTCGGCTACCGGCGTATCTTGCAAAATCGCCCGTACCAAGAAAAAGGCATTATCTGATTAGTCTGGCAGGTGCAGGTAGCCCATAATCGGTGCCATGCAAGCGAACGGTGAATCCCACCGCGTAAAGCCTACCCCGGATGCAAAGGTTCTGTTTGTCACGCCGGGAAAGCTCGGTGACAGCCTAATCTCCCTTGTGGTTCCGGCCAATCTTGCGCGCGCCGGTTTTAATGTTACCGTGCGGGGGGACTGCGCACATGATCTTGCGAAATGGTTGCCAGAGCTTCAGACAGGCCCGCGCCTCAGCACGGAGGAGTACGCCAGTATTCCGGATCAGTTTGATTTTTGTCTAATGGATTCCCAGGCACCGGGCCTCCAATCTGACGGCGTTGATTTGCGTCCAGCTCTCGCGCGCCGTGTGGTGTTTTTCTCATTAGCACACCACGAGAATTCCCTTGACGGTTGTTTCGATCCAGAGACATTGTCGGCCGACAAACGTGAGTGGCTGCAAGATCGGGTACCTGCACACGGGCTTATCCGCGATAAAACAAAGCCAGGACTGACTATGGTGGAGCATGTGACCCACTATTGTCGGCGTGAACTGTCTCTAAAAAATGCACAGGCTGATCTAGGCCTGATGGTTCCCGAAGATATCGATAGTCGGGAACAAAAAGGGCCGGTTATCATCTCTCCCACCAGCGGTAAGGCACGAAAGAACTGGCTGGCAACGCGTTTTATTGCGCTGGCCCGGCTGTTGCAGGAGGCTGGACACGATTGCGTATTTGCTGTGGCACCATCCGAGATGACCGAGTGGACAGAACGGCTGAGGGGACGATTTCCGATGGCACAAACGCCAAGTATTGCAGCGTTGGCAAGCCTGCTTCATAGCGCCCGGGCGCTGGTGTGCAATGATTCGGGCGCGGGACATCTTGCCAGCGCACTGGGCATCCCAGTCGCTTGTGTCATTCCAAGGCGTGATGTGGACTACACATGGCGTCCTGGGTGGGGAGTGGCTACGCTTGTATCACCAGTTTTTCCTGTTCGAGGCTTGTCGCGTTTGTGGCCATACTTTGTCAGCGTAAAGCAGGTCAGAGAGAGCCTTGAGCCACTTATGAACACATCGAGCGAAGTTTCGAAATAATGGGCATGGGGCCACTACACGGATATCGCATTGTCGAAATGGCGGGTCTTGGTCCCGCACCGTTTTGCGCGATGCTTCTTTCGGACATGGGCGCCGATGTGGTGCGCATCGATCGAGAGGGCGGCACCAATCCATTGGGTCTCAAGGTGGATGTACTGAACCGCGGTCGGCGCTCGGTGGCGCTCAATTTGAAGAGCTCCGAGGACGTCACAACCTGTCTTGAGCTTATCGCCCGTGCAGATGCCGTGATCGAGGGTTTCCGGCCGGGCGTCATGGAGCGTTTTGGCCTTGGTCCTGATGAATGCTTGGCGAAAAATCCACGCCTGGTCTATGGGCGCATGACCGGTTGGGGTCAGGATGGCCCCTTGGCGCAGGCCGCGGGGCACGACATCAACTATATTGCGATCGCCGGTGTGCTGAACGCAATTGGCACCGATAAGGCCGTCACACCGCCGCTCAATCTGGTGGGTGACTTTGGTGGTGGGGCGCTCTACCTCGCCTTCGGTGTGGTCTGCGCTCTACTGGAAGCGAGAGGGTCCGGCAAAGGTCAAGTTATCGATGCGGCAATGGTCGATGGCGCGGCCCACTTGATGACTATGATGTATGGACTTTTACAGCAGGGACAGTGGACGGACCAGCGTCAGGATAATCTGCTTGATGGCGGAGCCCATTTTTACGGGACATTTGAATGTGCTGACGGGAAGTGGATCGCGATTGGATCCATCGAGCCGCAGTTTTACCAGTTGCTGCTCGATACGCTCGGGATTGACGCGGAGTCGCAAGGCGCCGGTCAGGCAAAGGAAGACTGGCAAAAGATGCGTCAGCGCCTACAGCAGATCTTTCTGCGTGAACCACAATCGCATTGGTGTGAACTGATGGAAGGTACTGATATCTGCTTTGCTCCGGTACTCACTATGGCAGATGCCCCGGCACATCCGCACAACAAGGCCCGCGGCACGTTTGTCAACGCATTCGGCATCACCCAACCGGGGCCCGCCCCGCGTTTCAGTCGTACCCAAGGCGGTATCCAGCGACCCCCACCGATCCCCGGAGAGCATACGGCCGAGGTGTTAAAGGACTGGGGCATTAAGTGATGACTGGACCGGCCGTCACATGACACCAGGTTTGGACGTAACACTGGCACAAC
>JBMUHF010000037.1:0-2575 GCA_050302555.1 Arenicellales bacterium
CCAGTCTCCAGGACTGGATAAGCGCTCCTCCTGTGTTCGGTGCGCTGTTTGGCCATAGAAATCAACCTTTTCCCAGCCAACACCGCTCTTGTCTCCCTGGCGGAGAACCTCATCCGCATCGTTGAAGTGGCGCCAGCCAAATTTACGACTGTTGGTGTCATCAATCGGTGTCACCCACTTCGTAAGGCTCGTCCGGCCGAAGACCTTAGGGCTATCCAACTTCTGGAACATTCCGCCGTTTTGCGCCATGGTGGGAGTAATGTGATCATGAAACCGTATCATTATCAGGTCACCCTGGCGACGACAGTGACTATAAACAAAACCTTCAGGACGCTTGAAATACTGGACCACAGGGAGGGCGACAAAATGCTCCAGGCCCGGAAACTGCGGCCCATTAACCCGGCCATGAAGGAACACGCTGTGAAAAGGATCCATCGAGTTCTCGCTCTCCTGCAACCAGTTGCATGGAGAATGAATCGAGTAGGGGATCATCTCGTGCCCCTCGATATTGAAACTATCAAGGATTGGAAATGCCGGCTTCTCATCCGGCGGTCCCATGTAGGCAAACACCAGACCTTTGTACTCGTGAACCGGGTACGCCCCGTGACAAATCTTCTCTTTGATGTTGCTGTCGGAAGGCTCCCCGGGCGTATCGAGAATCGCCCCATCCGCGTCAAACTGCCACCCGTGATACGCACACCGGATCCCGTGCTGTTCAATCCTGCCGTACTCAAGTGACATTCGACGATGCGAACAATGCCGATGCAGCAAGCCGATGTTGCCGCTTAAGTCGCGGAAGATAACCAGATCCTCGCCCAAGATCCGAATCGGTACAGGCCGCTCACCCAATTGCTCGGTCATCGCCACCGGAAACCAGAAACGGCGCATGTACTCGCCACATGGCTTGGCTGGACCGACACGGGTCAAATCAACGTCATCCTCAAGGGTTTCCCGTGTGTGATAACCCCCGTATTTCTTGTTGGTCCATCGCGCGGATTCCGTCATATCGTCCTCCTAAACATTCGGAGAGTAAGGCAATGTCGAGTCTCGCCGTGCTACGCCGTACTGCGATCGTCGCCCAAACTCCTTATAACCTACCGAGGTTTTTAACCGCGTTTTTTCTTTTGAAATTATACAATGATCAAACGCCCCACCCTAAATGCAGAGCCCTAGTCCCGACTACTACACAGAAGGGCGTTGGAACCTAACCGTTAGAATTCAATCTCACAGCGAACCCACTAGACATCGTTTCGAAGTTCCACCGGAAGCGAAAAAGCTACCCCTTCGTCCACCGGCGCTGCTAGAGCAGGCAAAACACCCCCTCGAGACTGAAGTTCCCGGATGACACCATCAACCAGAGTCTCCGGGGCCGATGCTCCAGCGGTGACCCCAACTCGGCGCGCGTCTTCGAGCATGTGGCCCTCAATGTCCTCCCCGCCATCAATCAGAAAAGCGTTCGTGCCAGCATGCTCGGCCAATTCTCGAAGCCTGTTGGAATTGGAACTTGTGATTGAACCGACCACGAACATCACATCGCAACGGACGGCGATCTTCCGCACAGCATCCTGGCGATTCTGGGTGGCATAACATATGTCGGCGCGCCGTGGCCCCTCGATCCCAGGAAAACGCTCGCGCAAGCGTCCGAGAATCCGTGCGGTATCGTCGACCGACAACGTCGTCTGGGTCACATAAGCGAGCGCGGTACCGGGGCCCACATGCAGCGCATCGACATCCTCGACATTCTCCACCAGTTCAACCGGGCCCAGGGCCTGACCCATGGTCCCCTCTACCTCTGGGTGACCACCATGGCCGACCAAGATGACGCTCTTCCCTTCGCGCCCGTAACGACTGACCTCAGTATGCACTTTGGTGACCAGAGGACAGGTTGCATCGAGGACCTTAAGCCCTCGGTTACGGGCCTCGTCCTGAACGCGTCGCGCTACCCCATGTGCGCTGAAAATAACCGCACTGCCGTCCGGCACTTCATGAAGCTCATCGACAAACACAGCGCCTTTTTCTTTTAAGTCATTGACAACATATCGGTTATGGACGACTTCGTGTCGTACATAAATCGGGGCCCCATATTGTTGTAGCGCCCGCTCGACGATTGCTATGGCCCGGTCCACGCCCGCGCAGAAACCTCGAGGATTAGCGAGTTCGATTATGAAGGTCGTCAAAGGACCCACTCCCACCTCATGAAACTACCGCCGGATCGGAATCGGAAAATGCAACTACGTGGATTTCATACACACAATCCCGGCCGATCAATGGATGATTGAAGTCAACCGACACCTCGTCATCGCTGAGTGCACTCACATAACCGGCCACCGCCTCACCGTTTGGCAAAGAAAAATCCAACAACATTCCGACATCAATCTCTCCAAGATCTGAAAACTCACTGCGCGCAACGGGCTGGATCATATTCTCATCATAGTCGCCAAATGCCTCGTCGGCTGCATTGATACTGAGTCTGAGCTCGTCACCAGCGCGCTTTCCAAGGAGCGCCTGATTGACAAGAGCAGGAAGGCTGTTATCCCCCACGGTAATGACAATCGTCTAGGGAGGCTGTTATCCC
>JBMUHF010000038.1:0-22969 GCA_050302555.1 Arenicellales bacterium
GGTGATGCCCTGTTTGCTGATGATCGAAATGAGGACCCGTCCGAGGCACCGGGCGGCATTAGGAGAAATGGAAGGGACAAACACCCCAGGGGAAAGAACATGAGCACTTTTATCTCCGGAACTGCATTAAAGGCAGTAGAGCGGGGGTGGGTTCCGGATTCGATCGTCCGCAACGGGATCCGTTCGCTCTGTCGGCTGCGGATGCGCGAGATCCAGATCCCCAAAGCGCAGCAAAGCCAACACCTGGATGAATTCGTTCGTAGCATGGGGGAGGCGCCGGTTGCCCCGCTTGTGCACAAGGCGAATGAGCAGCACTACGAGGTGCCCGCAGAGTTCTTTCAGCAGGTGCTCGGCGCCCACCTGAAATACAGCTCCGGCTACTGGGGAGGAGTCGATTCGCTCGATGCGGCCGAGGCGCAGGCGCTTGCCTTAAGTGGTGCGCATGCAGACCTGCAGGATGGCCAGCAGATTCTGGAGCTGGGTTGCGGCTGGGGTTCGCTGACGTTGTGGATGGCAAAAACGTATCCCGGATCGACTGTCACGGCTGTTTCCAACTCCCATTCGCAGCGATTGTTTATCGAGCAGCGCGCCATCGAGGCGGGTCTTGTTAACGTGCGGGTCATTACCGCGGACGTCAACCATTTTTCGATAGACCAGCATTTTGACCGCATCGTGTCGGTCGAGATGTTTGAGCATCTGCGTAACTATGCCAGCATTTTCGATAGGGTAGCTGGGTGGCTGAAACCGGACGGGCGTTTTTTCATGCACATTTTTTGCCACCACAGCACGCCTTATCTTTTCGAGGATCGGGATAACACAGACTGGATGAGCCGCTATTTTTTTTCCGGAGGTATGATGCCGAGTATTGATCTTCCCTTGCGTTTCTCCCGCTCCCTGCAATGCACTGAACGCTGGAACTGGAGTGGGATGGAATACCAGAAAACCGCAGAAGCCTGGCTTGAAAACCTCGATCGTAAAAAGCCGCAGGTCCTAGAGATTTTCGAAAAGACTTATGGGTCAGGTCAGGCGCAGATCTGGGTTAACCGATGGCGCGTTTTCTTCATGGCTTGTGCGGAGCTGTTCGGTACGCGCAACGGGCAGGAATGGCAGGTATGCCATTATCTGTTTGACCGCAGGTGAGGGGCACTCGTGCGAGCTCCTGCCGTCAGCGTGCACAGCAGCGCTTGGGACCGATGCTGGCTCTTGCCGCCTTACTCTGGCCAATCGGACTGATGGCGCTCGAACCCTTAAAGCCGGTCCCTTCCGTTGACCTTGAGCGTTTCATGGGCGCATGGTATGTCATTGCATCCACGCCCACCTTTATCGACCGGGAGAGTGTTAACGCCATCGAGCACTATGAGCTCGAAGAAGATGGCACCATCAGCACCACTTTTACCTTTCGTAAAGGAAGTATCGACGGCCCAGAGCGCACTTACCGGCCGAAGGGCTTTATACGGCCGGACGGTTCCAACGCGGTCTGGGGCATGCAGTTTATCTGGCCGATCAAGGCGGACTATCAGATCGTGTATCTGGATGAGGACTACAGTCGCGTCATTATCGCTCGGGAAAAGCGCGACCTCGTCTGGCTGATGGCAAGAGAGCCGAACATTCCCGATGCGGAGCATGAAGCCCTGGTCGCCCGTATTGTGGCACTGGGTTATGACGAGGCTGCCCTGCGTCTGACCCCGCAGCACTGGGATTGATTACGTTCTCATGTGTACAGTGCGGAATAATTGATCAGCCCACCTTGAGAACTTGAGTATGGATACTCTTATTTTGGCAGTAGGGACAGTATGCGCAGTTATTTTCATTCATACCTTTCTCACCCTGGAATTGCATTCGAAACAGCCGGCACGTGTTTTGGTTCGCATTGACCGCGACAGATAAGCCCGAATCGCGCTTACAGGTCATGGGCGGTCGTCAGGGTCCTCGGTCGATAGAGTAGACTATCGCTATCGTTTTGATCAGCCCTCAAGAGCGCCGTCTCATGACCTCTCGCACCTTTCTCTTTATCGCGCTTTCATTTTTTGCCGGCATCACGATTGCACAGAGTGTCCCACAAACCGTGCAGGATAAAGCTGCTGAACTCATTCCCGACCGGCTGCCAGACTCGGTCGTGGCGACCCCTGTGGCGGGCTTATATGAAGTCACTTTCGGGATCCAGGTCGTCTACCTTTTTGAGGATGGTCAGCATCTATTGAGCGGTGATCTGATTGATCTCGATGCGGGCACGAATCTGACCGAAGACGCGAGAAAGTCAGGCCGCAAGTCGGTAATCGACGGGTTGGACGAAGCGGGTATGGTGGTTTTCTCTCCGTCCGAGACCATCAGCTCCATAACGGTGTTTACCGATACGGAGTGTGGATACTGTGTGCGCCTGCACAACGAAATAGACCAGTTGCTGGCTGCCGGGGTCGAGGTGCGGTACCTCGGCTACCCCCGTGCGGGCGTGCAGTCGTCTTCTTTCGATACGCTGGTCTCGGTATGGTGTTCGGATGACCCTCAGCAGGCAATGACTGATGCAAAATCAGGTAAAGCCGTAGAGCCACGAAGTTGTAAAACCGATATCGCAAGACACATGGAAGCGGCAGAGGGTGTTGGGGTTCGTGGCACGCCGACCATTGTGCTGCAGGATGGCAAAACCATTCCCGGTTACGTGCCCGCCGGGGAGCTGATTCCCATGGCCCACGCGGCAGCCTCTGCCATTAACTGATCCGCTGGCGTGAGGTACCGCACAATGTTGCGGCGTGTGGCGATGGTCTTGCTGGCCGCGGTGTTTTCGACAGGGGCCTGCGCGGCTGGAACGGGCGTGGCGGCGTTGTCGCCCGTGCCCATCGAACATGCGTCGCCGCCGGTGCTCGTTCTAAACAACCTCAACGGTGACCAGCGATCGCTCGATGATTTTTCCGGGAAAGTACTGCTGGTCAATTTCTGGGCAACCTGGTGCCCGCCCTGTGTTAAGGAGTTGCCTTCGATGCAGGCCGTTCGAAACCGCCTTGCGGGTGAGCCCTTTGAAGTGATCGCGGTTAACGTGGGTGAAGATTTAGAGCAGGTAAAAAGTTTTCTTAACCGACTCGATGCGGGTTTGGATTATCCAGTACTGCTAGATGAGAATATGGTCACGACCAAAAACTGGAAAGTGCGGGCGTTGCCCACGACTTACATCATTGATGCGCAGGGTCTGGCCCGATATATCGCCACCGGGGAGCGCGATTTTGACGCCCCTGAAGTGGTCTCCATGATCAGAGCGCTTGTCGACTCAGAGCCATCGGATGGATAAGGATCTGCCGGTGATCTGGGCTCAGACCCTTATGGGTATCGTGACACAAAGGTCCGTTGGAGCCCTTGCGTGAAATCGCTGCGTTTTCTGGCGCCGCTACTGATCTTTGCCGTGGTCGCTGTTTTCCTTGCGCTCGGGCTGAAGCTCGATCCGCGAGAGGTGCCTTCGCCGCTGATCGATAAGTCCGCGCCGGAGTTTGAACTGCCCCGACTACTTCAGATGGAGGGGGTGGTCGGCACTGCCGAGATGCGCGGTGAGGTCTGGCTCTTGAATGTCTGGGCATCGTGGTGCAGCGCCTGTCGTGTGGAGCATCCGCTGCTGAACGATCTTGCCGGACGGCAGATCGTCAGGATCGTGGGACTTAATTACAAGGATGCTCCTGCCGATGCCCGGAGCTGGTTGCGCGAGTTTGGAAATCCCTACGACATAATCGCTGTAGATCGTGAAGGGGAAGTCGGCATCGATTGGGGCGTCTATGGTGTACCTGAGACCTTTGTCATCGACCGCGAAGGGGTGATCCGTTACAAACACATCGGTCCCGTAGATACCAAGGTACTGAGCGAGACCATTTTGCCCTTGATCTCGCAACTGACCGGTTAGGAAAACCCGCCAGACCTCGAATCGATTGCGAGGATTCCTGTGTGATAATTTGGCCGATCATTTATGCCAGGTAACCCGATTTCTTTGGAAATATTCAATGGACGCCCGGGCCCAGACCGCTAACGGAGCAGAGCATGTATATCGATTTTGGCGACATGACACCTCAGCAGGTGTACATCACCATGACCCAGACAGTGATTCCCCGGCCGATTGCCTGGGTGTTATCGGAGAATTCGGATAGTTCGCTCAATCTTGCGCCGTATTCCTATTTCAATGCGGTCTCGAGCGATCCTGCGCTGGTGATGATCTCGGCCGGCGTCAAGCCGGACGGCGGGATCAAGGACACCCGCGACAATATTCGCGACCGGCGGGATTTCGTCATCCATATTACGAGCCTCGATCAACTGGATAACATGAATGCCTCCTCGGCAAGCCTTGATCCCGGTGTTTCGGAGGTCGATCAGCTGGGACTGGCGACGGTGCCGATTGAGGGATCCCGCCTGCCGCGTCTGGCGGATGCCCGGGTAGCTTTTGCCTGCAGCCTGTACGATATCCACTATATCGGGGAGGGGCCCCAGTCACTCATTCTGGGCGAGGTTCACGGGGTTTTCATAGACGATAGTGCCGTTGGAGAAGATGCCAAAGGCCGGCGCAAGATCCTGGCGGAAAAGATCAATCCAGTCGGAAGACTGGGTGCCAGTGAATACGTCAGTTTTGGTGAACTGCTGACCCGCCAACGTCCCGACTGATTTTGCCTGGCCGGGTAGGTGCGTAACTAGCTGCGTCGAACTCGGTTCTCTCCCCCGCGGCTTTTCAGCTTGCTCTGCAAGCTTGATTGCGATCGGGATCCCCGTCGCTGTCAAAGTTGAAAAGAACAAGATCAATAACGAAGCTACGCGCTGAAGTTGAGTACAAGAAGCGCGCGAAAGAGTGTTAGTCTGTGGTCTCAGTCTTGGAAAAATTCTTGCGTTGGCGTTCAACTCATGAGGCTAAATACCTGATCACAAAGCGTAACGGGTGTCGTTAAGGATGATCGCGTACAGCGTTCTTTTGCACAAACCGACGTTTTGTAGTCTTGTAATTGCCGATCAGTAGGATTGCCCGCGACCTTTGGACTTTTCACCGCTAAATGTCTGAAAAATATACTCTATTTAACTGCCTAAAAAATAGGCAATTGGGCTAAAAGGGCTTTTGCCAGTTGGTGAGACCCCATAGAGAGCTATTTGTACACAAAGTTATCCACAGGTTCTGTGGGCAACCCGGAAACTCCACGGCACGTCAATAATTTAAGTCCGATTACTTGCGTGAGACAGAAAGTGTAATGTGTAAATCATTGGATGGCGCAGGAGTCTTTTTGTTGTGAGTGCCCAAAAGATTGTACAGGTAGCGTTACCGGTACGGCTGCGTCGTCTGTTTGATTACCGCACCGACGATTTGGAACACACCCCGGCGAATGGCACACGCGTACTAGTGCCGCTGCAAAAACGCAAAGTGGTTGGCGTCGTTTGTGGAAGTGGTGAATCCAGCTCTGTAGCACTTTCGAAACTGAGACAGGTGGTTCGGGTTCTTGACGATTCCCCGTTACTGCCAAAGGAGTTATTCAAGCTCCTTAGCTGGGCCGGACGTTATTACCATCACCCGATCGGCGACGTGATGCAGACGGCTTTGCCTGTTCTGCTGCGGCGCGATCGAGCTGCAGAGCCGAAGATGGCATGTCACTGGCGGATCTGCGATGCTGGACGGGAGCGCTTGGACACTATCCCGGCGCGAAACGCTGCCCAGCGTCGCGTACTTAGCCTTCTGGCGGTGGCAGACGAGGCCGGCCTGGCTGCTGGGGATCTGTCATCTGAGGTCGCCAGTGCAGCGACGGTACTGGCACGTCTTGAAGGACAAGGTCTTGTGGAAAAAGTGAGGCAGGGTTCCGCAGCGTCATGTGAGGCTACCGAGGCGCCACCACCACTCAATCCGGCGCAACAGGTTGCGTGTCGTGCACTGGATAAATCACAGAACTCGTATAAGCCCTTCCTGCTGGATGGCGTGACCGGTAGCGGCAAGACGGAGGTTTATCTTGATTTTGTCGCCCGTACGGTCTCCCAGGGGCGTCAGGCGTTGGTGCTGGTGCCCGAGATATCCCTGACGCCGCAACTTATTGCACGCTTTGAAGGACGTCTGGGAGATTCGCTGGCAGTACTGCACTCGGGATTGACTGATACCCAACGTCACCGGGCCTGGTGGCGTGCACGCGAGGGCAGTGCGGCTGTGGTATTGGGCACGCGATCGGCTGTTTTTGCACCGCTTGCGCGGCCGGGTGTGATTATCGTGGATGAAGAGCACGACCTTTCCTACAAGCAGCGTGAGGGGTTTCGCTATCACGCCCGGGATATCGCCGTAAAACGGGCGCAATTAGCCAATGTTCCGGTAGTTTTGGGCTCGGCTACGCCCTCGCTCGAAAGCATGGCGAACGCTGTGAGCGGTCGGTACAGTCATCTGAAACTCAAGTCGCGCGCCGGGTCGGCCAAGATGCCGAGGGTTGAGATTCTGGACGTCACCGGTCTTGCGCTGAACGACGGGTTGTCGGCACCGGTTGTTGGCGCCATTGGGGATCGCATTTCCCGCGGGGAACAGAGCCTGGTCTTCGTCAACCGGCGTGGATTTGCGCCGGTGGTCGTTTGTACGGAATGCGGCTGGCAGGCGCTTTGCCTACGCTGCGACGCCAGGCAAACCCTACACCGGCGCACCGGTCGGGTTATTTGCCACCACTGCGGGAGTCAGGCTTCGTTACCGGTGAAGTGCCCGCAATGTCACACACCGGGCCTTTTTGCGGTGGGTGAGGGGACCCAGCGGGTTGAAGAGGCGCTGGTGCGGATTTTCCCCAAGGCCCGCGTGATGCGGATCGACAGCGATGTCGCCGGCTCAGCGGAAGAGATCGCCCGGGCGCTTGAAGCTGTGCGAGAACGTGAGGTCGATATTCTGGTCGGAACTCAGATGCTGTCGAAAGGCCACGACTTTGCCGGTGTGACCCTGGTCTGCGTGCTGTCCGCCGACCAGGGTCTATACAGTCTTGATTTTCGCGGCCCGGAAAGACTCTCCCAGCAGCTCGCACAAGTCTCCGGCCGGGCTGGGCGGCGAGACAGCCCCGGGGCAGTTCTGGTGCAGACCTCGCATCCGGAAAGTCCTGCGTTTGCCCGGCTCAAGGAGCACGATTTTGCGGGATTTGCGAAAGAAGCTCTGATGGAGCGTGAAGCGGCAGGATATCCACCCTATGTGCGTTTTGCCCTGATACGGGCTGAATCAACCCAAAGCGGCGCGCCGATGACTTTTCTTCGTTCTGCCGCGCTTGCCGGCGAAGCTCTGCCGTATCGAAAGGCGGTTGAAATCATGGCGCCGGTACCGTCACCGATGGAGCGCCGGGCCGGCCGATTTAGGGCGCAGTTGCTGGTGAGGAGCAAGGACGAGCGCCGGTTTCACTGCTTTCTGGACAACTGGCTGCAGGGTATTGAGTCATCCCGGGGCGTGACGGCGGTTCGTTGGTCAATTGATGTCGATCCCCAGGAGATGTACTGACTCGGCGCTCCTCTTGGGCGTGTTCTGTGGTCTTCTCAGAGGTAAAAAAATGGTGCGCATAAGGGGTTGTGGGGCTTTTCATCCCACAATACCTTGTTCAGAATCATCCACTGTCTCTGATTTTTGTCTGGACCCAATCTGTGCCTAAGTTGAACTTATCCCAGGTGCTGCGCCCAACCGAGAAGGCCTACACGCTGCCGCCCGCGTGCTACGTCGATGAGGAGATTCTGGCTTTTGAGCACGAGCATCTTTTCGCTGGAGGCTGGGTCAGTGCGGGCCGGGTTATGGATCTTGCACACCCAGGGGATTATCTGGCGTTCACGGTTGCCAATACGCCTCTCATCGCAGCCCGCGGCGACGATAACCGCCTTCGTGTCTTTGCCAATACCTGTCGTCACCGGGGGATGCGTCTGGTGCAAGCGGGCCGGGGCCAGTGCCGTCAATTCGTCTGCCCGTTTCATGCTTGGTGCTACCGATTGGACGGCAGTCTTTCCGCAGCCCCCCGTATGGATGGCGCCGATGGTTTTGATTCGGGGGATTTTGGCCTGGTGGAGGTCCGGAGCGAGGAGCGGGCCGGTTTTCTGTTTGTCAACGTTGATGCCCAAGCGCCGACACTCGACAACTGGCTGGGTGACTTTGAGAAAGTGCACGAGCCGTGGCGGCTCGGTTCCCTGGTAACCGCGAGCCAACGCGATTTTACGGTCGACTGTAACTGGAAGCTCTTCATTGAAGTTTTTAATGAGTACTACCACCTGCGCAAGGTGCACCCGAACACCTTTTCAGCGCTTTACGCCAACCCAGACCCGGTGGACGAAACCCGCGGTGCGTTTGTCAGCCAGTTTGGTGAGCATACGCGGCGCAGCAGTGTCGGGGTGCTCGAGGAAGCCGGTAGCGGTCTGAATGCCTTACCGGGATTGTCAGGCCGGTTGGCGGACGGTACCCGATACACCTGGGTGTACCCTGGCCTCACCTTTGCCGCTTCCCGGGATGCGGTCTGGGCGCTGGAGGCGTTGCCGATCAGTGTATCGACTACGGCAGTTCGCCTGAGTCTGCTGTTTGACAGCGCCAGCGCATCGATGCCGGATTTCGAGAAGATTCTTGAGCGCTATGAGCATCGCATGGCGGTGGGTATGGATGAAGATATTGTTGTGCTGGAGGCGCAGCAGTTGGGCCTTCAGTCCCGTCTCGCCCGCGCGGGGCGGATCTGCCCGGAACTGGAGCCAAGTATCCACGTCTTTCACCGTTGGTACGCCGATCAGCTGATCGGGGCGGGAATCGGTACGACGTAGTCCGATAACAGTCTTTCAGGGCCGGTGCGCGCTGGCGAGATAGTCTTCGGACTGAAACTCGTGGAGTCGGCTCGCCGTCCGGACGAAGTCCTCGGCCAGACGTCTGCCCCGATACAGTTCGTTGGCGGGCGCTGCCGCAGAAACGATCACATTGACTCTTCGGTCATAGAGTTCATCGATCAGTTCAACAAGACGCCGGGCAGCGTCCTCCCGGTCCGCGTCGAAGCAGGGAATGCCGCTCAGGAGCAGTGTGTGACAACTTCTTGACAGCTCTACATAGTCCACTTTGGACCGAGGTCCCTCGCACAGCGCCTCAAAATCAAACCAGATAACGCCGTTGCCTCTCGCCCTGATCGGGATCTCACGACCGTTCAGGCTCAGTCTGTCCGGCGTGATCTCGGCCTTGGGATCGATAGTAAGTAGCAGGGAGCGCATACTGTCCTCAGCCCGGGTGTCGTTCGGCACATGGTAGGTTGGCAGTGACCCTAGGGTTTCCAGCCGGTAATCCCGATCACCGTCGAGGTGGACGACTTCGGTGTGGCGCTCAATCAGTTCGATAGCGGGTAAGAAGCGGTCGCGCTGCAGACCCTGCTGGTAGAGGAGCCGGGGTGGTGTATTTGAGGTGAATATCAGGGTGAGACCATTCTCTATCAGCGCATGCAGCAGTCCCGACAGGATCATGGCGTCACCGATGTCCGAGACCTGAAATTCGTCAAAGCCCAGCACCCGTGTGTTCGCGCTGATTTCCTGACTGATGCGGCGAAGCGGATCTGTCTCCTCGCGCCGCTGGCGCAGGCCGTCATGGATTTCGAGCATGAAGCGGTGAAAGTGCACCCGGCGGCAGGTTCTGGCGGGAAGTGCGTCGAGCAGGCTATCCATGATCAGGGTTTTGCCGCGACCAACGGAGCCCCATAGATAGAGTCCCTGGACCGTATTGCGAGGGGTTTTGTGGATCCTTGCGAGGCGAGCCAGACTCCAAGCTCCCTTTGGCTGGGCAAGACGTTGGCTAAGATCGTCGACGAGAGAGGCGCAGGCCTCGAGGACGCGTTGCTGATGTGCGTCCGGCTTGGCGCCGTCCCGGCCGAGTTGTCCGATAAACGTCGCGCTAAGGCGGGTGGAGGGTGTCACGCTCAGGTGAGGGCAGCCGTAGCGGTGACAATACCGTCCGGATCTGCCCACAGATAGTGACCCGGGACAAAACGGATGTCTGCAAAAAGAACATTGATTTGGGTCTGGCCTTCCCCGCGTTTTACGCTCTTGGCTGGGCAGGCGGCGAGCGCTTTGATGCCGATAGGCAGTTCGCCGAGTTGTTGGCTATCCCGGATACAGCCGTTCACAATAAGCCCTGACCAGCCGTTGCCTGCGGCAAGTGCCCCGATCTGATCGCCTACCAGTGCACATCGCAGCGAGCCGCCGCCGTCAATGACCAGTACCCGGCCCGCGCCCTGGGTTTCCAGCATTGACCGAACACGGGCGTTGTCTTCAAATACCTTCACCGTCGCGATTTCACCCGAAAAGCGAGCGGCGCCGCCGAAATCCTGAAACAGTGGCGCCGCCACCTGAAGGCCGTCGCCATGTGTGTCATAAAGATCAGCGGTGTTGGTCATGGGGCATTGGCCTCGCGAGTATCCCGAAAGAATCCAAGGATATCGTCAAATGCGCCGAGACCCCTGAATTCCTCGGTATCCATAGCCTCACGGGTAGAGTCGGGACAGGGTATAGCGAGCAGATGGGATATACCGTGGGCCGCCGCGCTGCGCAGTACATCGAGGTTGTCGTCGATGAACAGAGTTTTTTCAGGAACAAAGGGTTCGGTCTTATGCAGCAGCTTCCAGAACTCATCGTGCTCCTTGGGGTATCCCAGATCATGGGAACTGATAATGCGATCAAACAGGGAGGCGATCCCGGTTTGGTCCATCTTGAGGTCTATCGTCTCCGGGTGAGCATTGGTGACCAGCACGACCCGGCGTGGGCCGCCCTGCAGCGCGGTAAGAAAATCCTCGGCGCCGGGGCGGGTTTGGATGAGGTGGCGTTTTGTGGCCTTCAAGGCAATGATGTCGAGGTTCAGTTCGCGACTCCAGAAGTCTGTGCAATACCAGTCGAGCGTGCCGCGCAACTGCTTCATTCGGGCGAACACCTCAGCACGTGCTTTTTCTGGCGCCAGTTGGTGATGCTGGGCGTAGTGCTCGGGAATAAATTCGACCCAGAAATGGTTATCGAAGCGCAGATCAAGCAACGTACCGTCGAGATCGAGAAATACCGACTCAATGTGATTCCAGTCGATCATGGGCTGTCCTAAAGGGGGCCGGTGGCGAGGCCTGCCAGTTTGGGGATGATCGCCTTATTCTAGCGTCGTGCTCGGGTAAGACGATCGGGTCTCGACCGGTCACGACAAGTGGGTTGTGCGGCCTGACAGCCTGCGTTAATCTGCCCCCACTTTCCGTTCGGGGTGACCGCCGCAGTCATGAGTACCTTGCCCGAAATTCTGAACACGACACCAGTCGCCACCAGCCGGCTGTTTTCTATTGAGCAGGTGGACCTTCGTTTTTCCAACGGCACCGAGACGTGCTTCGAGCGGCTCGTGGGCCAGGGGGCCGGCGCGGTAATGGTGGTGCCGATGCAGAACGAACAGGAGCTGTTGCTGATCCGTGAGTATGCCGTGGGTGTGGAGCGCTACGAACTCAGTTTCGTCAAAGGCCGGATCGATCCAGGCGAGACGGCTCAGCAGGCGGCGCACCGGGAACTCCGGGAGGAAACGGGTTTTGACGCCGGCAGCATGGAGGCATTGGCGGCGGTCTCACTGACGCCCGCCTATTCGAATTACCGTACCCATATTTTCCTCGCTCAGGACTTATTTTCCTCGCCATTGCCGGGAGACGAGCCGGAACCGCTTCAGACCAAGTCATGGCCTCTGTCAGATCTGCCCGCACTGCGCAACCGGGAGGATTTTTCCGATGCCCGCAGTATTCTCGCGACTTACCTTACTACTGAGCGGATCAATTCATGAGCGTCGCCGGCGTACGGGTCGAACCGGTCGTAGAGATTGCCCGTGCTGCCGGTGCGGCGATCATGGAGGTTTACGAGCGCGAGTACGAAATCATTGAAAAAGCCGACGGATCGCCGGTGACTACTGCCGACCATCGAGCGCACGACATCATTGTTGAGCAGCTACAGGTACTGACGCCAGAAATCCTGATCGTCTCGGAAGAATCCAAGGATATCGATGACGAACGGCGCTTTGAATGTTCTCGGGTTTGGTTGGTGGACCCACTGGACGGCACCAAGGAATTCATTCGCCGTAATGGGGAGTTCTCGGTGAATATTGGTTTGGCAGAGGAAGGCCGATCGATATTGGGTGTAGTCTTCTGCCCGAGTTCTGGGGCATGTTATTTCGCGGCGCAGGGGCAGGGCGCCTGGCGCCAACAGGGCGGTGGGGCGCCGGAGCCAATCCAGGTAAGTGCCTACGATCCCGCACACCCCCGGATGGTCGCCAGTCGTTCCCATGCGGGCGAAGCGGTGACTGCGTTTCGCAGTGCGCTGGCTGCGAAGAGCGGATCTGATCCGGCCATTGTCAGTATGGGCAGTGCGCTCAAGGTCTGTGTGGTTGCCGAGGGCAACGCCGACGTGTACCCGCGCCTTGCGCCCACCTCTGAGTGGGATACCTGTGCTTCGCACTGTGTACTCACCGAGGCCGGGGGACGACTGGTGGACTGCGATGGCGCTGAACTCAGTTACAACAAGAAAGACATTCTTAACCCATGGTTCGTGGCAATGGCTGATCCGGATGTTGATTGGCTGCAATTTTGTCCACCGCAGGAAGCTTAGTCGACAAACGTGGTAATGCCGGGCCGGAGGCCTTTCGCCCTACCGGACTATAATGAGCGTGATCCCGGGCCCGCGGAACTTTTGGTCCTCAAAAATACAGTGGATACGCTTCCTTTCACGAAAATGCACTCGCTGGGCAACGACTTCGTCATGCTCGACGGGGTCAGCACGCCCCTCACACTCAGCCCTGAAGTGATCCGCCGGATAGCGGACCGTCACCACGGCATTGGTTGTGATCAATTGATCGTGGCAGAGCCCTGTGCCGACGGGGCGGACTTTTTCATGCGTATCTATAACACCGACGGCAGCGAATCCGGTCAGTGCGGCAATGGTGCCCGCTGCTTCAGTCGCTTTGTTAGGGAGCAGGGCCTGACGGAAAAGACGCATCTTGAAGTCGAAACAATCAGCACGCGGTTTACCCTGTCGGCGGGTACCGGGAGCCAGGTGAGTGCCGAGCTTGCTGAGCCGGTTTTTGAGCTGGAGAAGATTCCTTTCCGGCCGGCGGAGGTGTCTGACGATTATTCGGTGTCAGTAGGCGGTCAGAGCTTGCGCATTGGGGTGGCCTCGATGGGAAATCCCCATGCGGTGCTACTGGTTGATGATATTGATGAGGCCCCGGTGGCCGAGACGGGCCCAGCGATTGAACATCATCCTGACTTTCCCGAACGCACCAATGTCGGTTTCGTTCAGGTTCAGGACCGCACCCACCTCAAACTGCGAGTGTGGGAACGCGGTGTAGGTGAGACGTTGGCGTGTGGCAGCGGGGCTTGTGCCGCAGTCTCGGTCTGTCGGCGCTGGGATCTGATCGATGAAAGGGTCAGGGTGACCTTGCCTGGCGGAGCGCTGGAGATCGCCTGGTCGGGCAACGGTCCGATCTTTATGTCCGGCCCCACTGAGCGGGTCTTCGATGGCCTCTGGTTGGCGCAATAAAATGGATCCCTCTGAAAGCGCGAGCAAAAACGCGGGCCTGAGTCCGGACGAAAGCGAAGTAGCAGATTTTCTGCGCACACACCCGGATTTCTTTGAGCGCCATCTTGCTCTGCTGAGTGAACTGGTTGTGCCGCATTCTGCGCGCGGGGGGACGGTGTCCTTGCTGGAGCGACAGGTGGGCGTGCTACGCGATCAGCTCAGTATCGAAAAGAGCCGGCTCGCTAGCCTGATTGACAAGGCCAAAGAGAATTCCCGGCTGCAGCAGCGCCTCCAACGTTGTTTTGAACGGATCACCCGCACGCGCGATATGACCGAACTGCTCGATGCTGTACCCCGGGTGTTGCAGGCGGAATTTGGCCTGGTGACTGCGGTGATGCAGTTCTCTGGGCACGCTGCGCAAGACGTTATTCCCATTGGTGCGCTGGTGCCAGACGATAACGAGAATGCCGCCCTGGTGATGCGTCGGCTATCCGGGAAGGCCTGTTTGCTGGAAGCACCGTTGTCTGATGAAACCGCAGGTCTGCTCGACCCGGCGAGTGCGGCGCAGGCGGCATCCTGTGCTGTGCTGCCGATGGTGGACCGCAGCGGTAAACCGATCGGGTGGATCATTCTGGTGTCAGGTGATCCCGAACACTATCGGCCCGATATGGATACTATCCTGCTCGAGGGGTTGGCTGGACTGATCGGAGCCACCTGTATTCGCTTGGGACTTTCCTGATTGCTCACCATGTCAGGTATCGACAAAACGATAGAGGCCTTTGTTGAGCACCTGCGTTACGAACGGCGACTGTCGGAGCATACTGTGTCAGCGTATCAGCGGGATCTCGCACGCCTAAACGCCTTCCTTTCAGAGAGAGGCATCGCAAGTCTCAGAAAACTGGCGCCACCGCAGGCGAGGCTCTTCGCAGCAGGCCTGAGACATGCAGGTCTGTCGAGTCGCTCGATTGCTCGCACGCTATCAGCTGCACGATCCTGTTATCGGTATCTGCTCCGGGAGAAGCAGGCCAAGATCAATCCCTTCGATGGGATCTCCGCGCCGCGCGGTGAGCGCAAACTGCCCAACACGCTGAATATCGAAGAGGCTGCGCAACTGGTGTCCATTAAGCCGGTGTCGGATCTGGAATTTCGTGATCATGCGATTCTGGAGCTTTTCTATTCCTCCGGCCTTCGTCTTTCGGAACTCGCTCGCACAGCCCTCAAGGATATTGACCTAAATGCGGCTACGCTGGTTGTCACCGGCAAGGGGGACAAGACGCGCATCGTTCCCGTGGGCCGCCACGCTGTCACAGCCATCCGTGAATGGATCGCACGGCGGGATCACTGGGCCGGCGCTGATGAAGAAGCGCTTTTTGTGGGTCGTACGGGTACCCGCTTGGGCGCGCGAGCGATTCAAAAGCGGGTTGAAGTCTGGGCCCTTCGGCAGGGATTGGATCGCGGGGTGCATCCGCATATGCTCCGTCACTCCTTTGCAAGTCATCTTCTGGAGTCGAGTTCTGACCTGCGCGCTGTACAGGAGCTGTTAGGTCATGCTGATATCTCGACCACGCAGGTCTACACCCACCTCGATTTTCAGCACCTCGCCAAGGTTTACGACAAGGCGCACCCACGAGCCCGCCGCCGCCGCTGAGTTCCTGCATACTTCGATGAAGGATTTACAGGGCTGACGCCGAAGGTTTTGCCGGGCGTGCGTCGCGGATAAAGCGGTATCGGACGCGGGGAGTATCTTTACGCCGGATAAGCACCTGATATACATGATAATATTAGGCTTGCGCCGCTTTGGCTCCAGTGCGGTGTTCTGCAAATTATTTCCCACCTGAGAGGGGTTATTTATGTCTTCTGTTGCTTTGATTCCTGTGGTGCTCGGCGTCATCGGTCTTCTGGCGGCGTTTGTCGTCTACCGCTCGGTTCTTGCCTATTCCCCAGGTACTGGAAAGGTTACTGAGATTGGCGAACAAATTCATAAGGGTGCGCTGGTCTTCATGCGCCGCGAGTATTCCTACCTGGCCATTTTTGTAATCGTGGTTGGGGCGGCAATCTTCATCTCGGACCTTGGCTGGAAAACGGCTGTCGCTTTTTTCGTCGGCGCGCTCGCTTCAGCGTCCGCAGGGTATATCGGTATGTTCACCGCCACCCGGGCAAATGTCCGGACGACCACGGCGGCAGCAGAAAGTGGTGCACCGGCTGCCCTGACCGTGGCGTTTTTCGGCGGCTCGATCATGGGCCTCACTGTGGCGGCCATGGGATTGCTGGGTCTGGGCATTCTGTATCTTGCCTTTGGCGGCGATCCTCATACCGCACACGTCATTCACGGATTCGGCATGGGTGCGTCTTCAGTGGCATTGTTCTCCCGTGTCGGTGGGGGCATCTTCACCAAGAGTGCTGATGTCGGCGCGGATCTGGTGGGTAAGATTGAAGCCGGTATTCCCGAGGATGATCCACGCAACCCGGGCGTCATCGCGGACAACGTCGGCGACAACGTCGGCGACGTGGCCGGTATGGGTTCAGACATTTTCGAGTCCTACTGCGGCGCAATGATCGCTTCAATTGCGATTGCGGCAACATTGGCCCCCGAGATGATCAACGCGCTAGCAGGCGGTGATCAGTCGAAACTGATGTTTCTGCCGCTGGCGCTCGCTTCGGTGGGTCTCCTGTGTTCAATCGCCGGCATCGTGCTGGTCAAAAGCGCTTCAAGTAAGACTCCGGATAAGGCACTTCGGACCGGGACCATTGGCGCAACAGTGATCTTCATTATTGCTGCGCTGGCATTGACCTGGTGGTCTGATATCAGTCTCAATATCTGGTGGTCGGTTGTGGTCGGGGCCGTCGGTGGCATTGTGATTGGTCTTGTGACCGAGTATTACACCGGCATTGATGACACGCGGATTGCGGGAATCACCCTCAAGGCTCCGGTCCGGAAAATTGCCGGTGCCGGTGAGACCGGCCCCGCGACGATCATGATTACGGGCCTGGCTGTAGGTATGCAGTCTGTGGTCGTACCGGTGCTGATGCTGTGCGTCATCATCCTGGTATCAAGTTGGCTTGCCGGACTCTACGGGGTCGGTATCGCGGCGGTCGGAATGCTCGCGACCGTCGGCATCACGATGGCCATCGATGCGTACGGACCTGTAGCGGATAATGCCGGTGGTATCGCCGAGATGGCTGGCCTGGGTGAGGAGGTCCGCGAGATCACCGATACCCTGGATGAACTGGGCAACACGACCGCGGCCATCGGCAAGGGTTTTGCCATTGGTGCGGCGGCCCTGGCAGCACTTGCCCTCATCTCGGCGTATATCGAGGCAGTGGCCTTCCACGTTCCCGATTTCAGCCTGCAGATCAACGATCCGATAGTGTTGGCCGGGATGTTCCTCGGGGGGATTTTTCCGTTTCTGGTCAGCAGTCTGACCATGACGGCAGTGGGAGACGCGGCATTTGAAATGATCCATGAGATTCGGCGTCAGTTCAAAGAAATCCCCGGTCTGCTTGAAGGCACTGCGGAACCCGATACCGACCGATGTGTCGAAATCGCGACCACTGCGGCGCTAAAGCGGATGATTGCCCCCGGAGTACTCGCTGTTGGTTCGCCAGTGGTGGTCGGGTTTGCGCTCGGGCCGGCGGCGCTGGGCGGGATGCTGGGCGGCGCGCTCCTAGGCTGTGTTTTGCTGGCGCTGACTATGGCGAACGCAGGCGGGGCTTGGGATAACGCCAAAAAATACATTGAGAAAGGCAACCTCGGTGGTAAAGGATCTGAGGTGCATAAGGCTGCCGTGGTGGGAGACACGGTGGGAGATCCGTTCAAGGACACTTCCGGACCTTCTATGAACATCCTGATCAACGTGATGGCAATCGTCTCTTTGGTGATTGCGCCTTTGTTGGGCTGATCGTTTCAGGCATCTTCGGAAAGGGCCGGCAAAAGCCGGCCCTTTTTTTTGTCTGCGCCACAGGCAACAATAAAGTCCCAGTCTCTAACCCCGACACCCACAAGCCGCCAAAGGCCAGACCATGATCCCTGTATTTCCCTGTGTACTTGACCATTTGGTAATTGGCGCACGATCCCTGGAAGAAGGCCGCAGTTTTATTGCTGATCTCCTGGGCGTGTCTCCTGTGGCAGGAGGTACGCATCCGCATATGGGAACCCACAATGTCCTGCTGTCACTTGGGGGGTCTGTCTACCTGGAAGTGATCGCGGTGGACCCCGAGGCTGAACCGCCAGACCGGCCGCGCTGGTTTTCGCTCGATAATCCGAAGGTTCGGCAGGCCCTTGAGCGGGGCCCGCAGTTGCTGACCTGGGTGGCCCGCACCCCGGACATCGCGGAGCTGAAACGGCTTTCTCCTTATGCGACGTGTGACGTTCGCGAGATGTCCCGCGGTGACCTTCGGTGGCTGTTTGCCTTTACCGAGGATGGCGAGTGCCCGGGCAGCGGACTGCTGCCGCATGTCATTGAGTGGCGAGGCGCCGCGCATCCAACGGATATGCTGCCTTCATCCAGTTGCCGCTTCAGCGCTCTCCAGTCAGGTCTTGACGATGCCGACAACGCGGCCGCAACGCTCGTTGCGATGGGCCTTGAGAATCTTTTTACCGCCCGGAATTCCCAGCAGGGCGATGCAGGCCTATCTGCAGTGATTGAGACGCCGCACGGCGAGATCGTTCTCTGAATCAGCTCTCGAGAGACTGGCGGCATTGGGTATGAGAAGACCTCAAGGTCAACAAAGGCTGACTTCTGATTGGCAAGGCGCCTTCAAACTGTTACTTGCCTATCAGCGCAATCAGACTCCGGGAAAACTGGAAACGGTTTTTCACCGCGATACCCAGGTTGATATTTATGACCCGCTTTCGGAGTCGCGCTCAACCGTAATTTTTGTTCCGGGTCTTGCGATCCGGGGCCGAGAGGATCCCCGGATCCGCAGGCTCGGCTGGGCGCTCTGTGCTGCAGGCCTGCGGGTGCTGATTCCGGATGTCCCGAGTATCCGAGCCCTGACGATCTCTACTCGTCAGCCAGATGAAGTCGCTACCCTACTGAAGTCTTTGGCGGGAGACCGCACTCTTGTGACGACCGACGACATCGTCCTGATGTCAGTGTCATTTTCAAGCATTTTCGTTTTGCGCGCCGCACTGGATAAGGCGCTGGCTGATCGGGTCAACACCCTTGGCCTAATCGGCGGCTATTTCGATATCGAGAAAGTCGCAGATTTTCTGATCACTGCGGAGTGCGCCGACCCCTACGGCAGACTGTTGATCGCACGAAGTTACTTTGCTGAGTTTGAGCCTGCGGAAGCGGAGGCTATTGCGGCTCTGAAACAGGCGGTACAGACATCTGCGATCAACAACCGCGAACCAATTTGCCTCGATACGCTGCTTGATATAAGTGATCCGGTAGAGCAGTCGCTGCACTGGCTGTTGTCAGATTCGAAAGCGCAACAGGAATTTCGCGACAAGGTGCTCAATGTATTCGATAGCACCTGGGCGGGTTATCGCGTACCGACAGAGTTTCCCAATCGTATGCCCCCGGTTTTCCTACTGCATGGGAGCAATGACCCGGTCATTCCTACGGAGGAATCGTATCGCCTTGCCCGGCGCCTCGCGAGTCAGGGCATCTCACATCATCTGTGTGTCAGCGACCTTCTGGACCACGGCAACACTTCGATCTCGCTCCGCCGGATCGTTGATGTGTATCGACTTGTGGCCGGTTTTGCCTGGTTCCTTGCGCGGGCCCGCAAGCAGGGTTGATTGTGGGGGGAATTAATCAGTTCTGTTCGCGAATGCTCTGACAGGATACGCAGCAGCGCTGCGCGGGATCGAGTGCGAGACGTCCTGTCGCGATGGGTTCTCCGCAGTCATCACAGTGCCCGAAGTCTGGGTCCGTATCGACGCGGCGCAGCGCGTCTTCGATGGCCTCCAGCATGGCGCTTCGCCGACGCCCCATTTCCAGTGCCATTTGATGATCCTGCATGGCTTCAGCCCGGGATAAGCGACCCACACGTGCCTGATCAAGTTCTATGGTTTCAGTTGGGTCGAGCGCAACTTCCCGGGAAAGCTCCTCTCGGCGGGCGAGCAGTACGCGACGAAGCTCGTAACGATCGATCGGCATTTTCGAGATGCCTCCAGACAGTGGTTATGACACCATTGTGGCAAAAAAAGAGGGCGCCAAGGCGCCCTCTTTGACGAGACGCTTCGCCAGTCTAGAGGTAATAAACCACACCCGCCATGATCGCGGTCAGAATGATCGAAGAGGTGATTACCGAACTAACGGATTGGATTGCACCGTTCATCTTTCCCCAGATCGCGTTGGCTTCAACGATGACGACAATCGCCAGGCCAATCACCAATGCCATCGTGCTCATCGCCATGTCACCGGCACCACCCCAGACACCGCCATTGGCGATGGGGCTGGCATGACCGGATGCGACCATGAAGAACAGCATCGGCAGCGAGAAGAGTGTATTGGTACGTGATGCGAGTGCCGCTTTGGGCCCTGCCGCTGCTTTGTCGCCGGATTCCAAACCAATGACAATTTTCTGGTTGGGCCAGATGATCAGCCAGACGTTGAGCATCATGAGGGTGCCCATCAGCGCGCCAAGAGTAATGCCCAGGCTGAGACGCATGTGGAGGATGTAGCCGAGCAACAGCAGGCCGCTCAGGAAGGTAAACATGGCCGCCCAGCGGAACCACCATAGCGCCCGCGGCGCCAGTTTGGCCATCACATCGGCTTTGGCGGAATCATCCGCTTCCTTAACGTATTCGGTCTGCACGAAGTTGAAGTAGTACAGCAGGCCAATCCATGCCACGCCGAATACGATATGACCCCATCGCATAACTATATCCATTACATATGCCATTTGATTCCTCTCCCAGATACGGGTTGCTTGAGTACCGGACGGCGCTTGGGCCGGTCGGCAGTTAGAAAGCGCGGGCCGGCTGTTCGCAAATTACCTTACGAAAAGCAAGCCTGCATGTCCCTACGACAGTTGAATTTTAGTGCAGCTAGCCCGGCTGCGCCAATGCGTTTGGCGTAGCCGAGTATGAAAACCTCACCCTACTGAGGGTAGACCGGCCAAGGCCATGGCAACTTCGGATTCATCGTAGGCATGATCTTCCAGCCGTCCCGCGTTGTAATCGGTGTAGGCCTGCATATCAAAGTAGCCGTGCCCGCATAAATTGAACAGGATCGCACGCGACACGCCTTCTTCTTTACATTTCATGGCTTCCAAGAGTGCCCCCTTGACTGCATGGTTGGCCTCCGGCGCCGGCACGATGCCCTCGGCACGCGCAAAGGTAATTCCGGCATCGAAACACTCAGTCTGGCTGTATGCAGTCGGTGTAATCTCGCCGAGCTTCACCAGTTGGCTGACGAGCGGTGCCATCCCGTGATAGCGAAGACCGCCAGCGTGTGAGGCAGGCGGTATAAATGAGGACCCGAGGGTATGCATTTTGACCAGTGGCGTAAGGTTTCCGGTGTCGCCAAAGTCGTAAGCGTATTTCCCCTTGGTGAGGGTAGGACAGTTCGCCGGTTCCACTGCAACCACCCGGGTATCGTGCTCTCCACGGAGTTTGGCTCCGATGAACGGGAAACTGAGGCCCGCAAAATTACTGCCGCCTCCGGTACAGCCGACGACAACATCCGGGTAGTCGTCGGCCAATTCCATTTGGCGCATAGCCTCTTGTCCGACGACGGTCTGATGAAGCAGGACATGATTGAGTACGCTACCGAGGGAGTACTTGGTGTCGTCACGCTGGGCTGCGACTTCTACTGCCTCGCTGATCGCAATACCGAGACTGCCCGTGCAGTCCGGGTTGTCGGCGAGGATTTTTCTGCCGGACTCCGTGAGATTACTCGGGCTTGCGTGGCAGGTCGCACCAAAGGTTTCCATGAAGGCGCGCCGATAAGGTTTCTGGTCGAAACTGACTCGCACCATGAATACCTCGATCTCGAGACCAAAAAGAGACCCCGCCAGCGCAAGTGAAGAGCCCCACTGGCCTGCGCCAGTTTCGGTGGCAATGCGCTTGACGCCTTCTTCTTTACAGAAAAAAGCCTGGGCGATGGCCGTGTTCGGTTTGTGGCTGCCGGTAGGGCTGACGCCCTCATACTTGTAGTAGATCCGCGCTGGTGTATCCAATGCCTTTTCCAGTCGGCGCGCCCGGAAAAGCGGGCTGGGACGCCATTGGCGATAGATGTCACGCACGGGGTCCGGGATATCGATAGCGCGCTCGCCACTGACTTCCTGCATGATTGATGCCATGGGGAAAAGTGGCGCAAGATCATCAGGACCCACCGGCTGACCGGTTCCGGGATGCATGACGGGCGCAGGGGGTTCGGGCAAGTCTGCAATGATGTTGTACCAAGTACGCGGTATCTCTTCTTCGTCAAGCAGGAATTTGATCTGATCTGTCATGATGTTTCCTTAAATCTGATGAACGTCTATGGCCCAGTAGTCGAGGTAACGACTCCCGAAACGCCACTGGTGTTGCCATAAGTCTGTCAACCTTACACCAGGTTAGATATTGCCGGGGAGATTTGCTTGGAGAAGCCGTCGCCGACCTCCCGGCAACGGCGGTGCTTTCCAGCCTACCAGCGATACCCAAAGCCTATGGTAAAAGTCTGGTCAAGCTCCTCGATGTCGACTGGCGCACCGGAGTCATACTCGAGTTTCAACTCGGCATTGAGAGTGATCTTGTGGCGGGCCGGCATTCTGATACCAATCCGGGTATTGATCACGATGTCGGTGGTGTCTTCCATATTCCACACCCCGACCTGGGTGAGATAACTGTCGGTACTCGGACCGAGAATGTCGCTGTGCAGATCCGCGTTCCAACTGAACGCAAAATATGATTGCTGATCAAGCTCCGTTCGACTCTCTGAGACAAAAGCCAGGCCGGGCTCTGTTGAAAGCCTGAACCGGGGCTTGGAGTACCACTGTTTGCCGTAGTAGACACTGAACATGCTACGCCGCGTCAGGTGCGCAAATTTGTCCGCCTCAAAGTAAAGGTTGGCACCCGCGTACGTGGTGTCGCTCAGAAATCGGTCAGACTTGGCGCTCACGGTATAGTCATCGGAGGTTGGGAGCTCGTTGGCCTCGTCCAATTCACCACTGGCACGCAGCGTATAGCGGACCTCGGATTGCCTCCAGACAGAATTCAGGTCTAGGTCGATCTCCTGCTTATCGGTATTTCCAGACTGAAGTTCGAGGGCAAAGACCAGCGAACCCGTCCAGTGGTGGCCCACACCCAGCATCCAGGGTTCAGGATTGATGATGTCAATATCCGCGAGCGAGTATGTCGCGACACCGTCTTTGGTGGTGATAGCCAGGGAGTCGTGAGTCATCTTTACGTTAGGCAGGCGGATCACCCGCCCGTCTCTGAACTTGAAGACTACTGGCTGCTGAGAAACCAGTTCTTTGACGTCTCCAATAGCAATCGACAGGGCGCCCGCATGCTCAGACTCAAAATTAATCTGGCCTGAATTTGCGCTCAACAGTTTTCCAAAAA